>DASQKT010000633.1:0-11609 GCA_035630415.1 Skermanella sp. | reverse complement strand
TACGGCGACGCCAGCGAGAAGCCGGCGCCGACGATCAGGATGGCGGCGAACAGCACCAGCTCCCGCGTCGCGGTCGGCGAAACCAGTCGGAGGGGCGGAAGAAGGCCGGTCACCTGTGCCATATCAGATCTTGAACTGGTCAGAACTTGAACTGGTCGATGTTTTCGGCCGTGAAGACCATCGGCGGGCCGAGCAGCAGGATCTTGTCGGCGGGAAGCCAGCTCGCCTCGTTCTTGAGGCCATCCACGGCCACCTTGTCCGGGAAGGACTTGCCCTCCGACAGTTGCTTCGCGGCCCATACGGTCAGGTAGCCAAGGTCTGACGGGTTCCACAGGACCGAATAGGTCATGGCGCCGCTCTTGACGTAGTCGCGCACGGTATTGGGGGAGCAGTAGCCGGTCGCCACGATCTCGCCGCTCCGGCCGGACGCCTCGACCGCCTGGGCGATGCCGGGGCAGGTGGTGGATGCGATGCCGATGATGCCCTTGAGGTCGGGGTTGCGGGTCATGGCGTCGGTGGCGAACTGGAAGGCGCGGGCGGCGGTGCCGTCGGTGTGATCGACCGAGACGATCTTGAGCTTGGGGTACTTGGCGGCGGCGCGCTGCTTGATCGCGTCGATCCAGTTGTTGAGGCTCTGGATCGTCGGCGCGTCGGAGATGATCGCGATCTTGCCGTCCTCGCCCACCCGCTTGACCATTTCGTCCAGGATCGTGAAGCCGAGGTCCTGGTCGCGCGCCTGGGCCACGTAGAAGTCGCGGGCGCTGCCGGGCGCGTCGGCGTCCGAGGTGATGACGTGGACGCCCTGCTGCTTGGCGCGGGCAATGGCGGGCTTCAGCGTTTCGACATCGACGGGGGAGACGGCGACGACGTTGAAGCCCTGGTTGACAAAGCTGTCGAAGATCCGGAGCTGATCGGCCGCGTTGGTCGAGGTCGGTCCCTGCTGGACGTAATCGACGCCGAACTTCTTGGCGGCCGTCTTGGCGCCTTCCTCCATCGCAACGTAATAGGGAATGCCCTGGATCTGCGGGACGAAGGCGACGCGGGTATCGGCGGCGGAAGCCGTGCCCATCGTCAGGGAGGCAACGACCAACCCTAGTGCTGCTGCTTTCAGAACCACTTTCATCGACTACTCTCCCATGCAAGGGGACGGAATTGGGCTGGCGGTATTTCCGGTATCAGGAGGCGAAGGCTCTGACGACTTCGTTGGCGCCTGTAATCAGGCCGATGATCTCTTCCGGCGTCGTATCGGCGGTCTCGCGGACGGCGATGCGGCGGCCATGCCGCATGACGGAAATGCGGTCCGACACGGCGAAGACGTCCTGGATGTTGTGGGAGATCAGGACGACGGACTTACCCTGGCCGCGCAGGTTGCGCACGAAATCCAGCACCTTACGGACTTCCGCCACGGCCAGAGCCGCCGTCGGTTCGTCCATGATGATCAGGCGGGCGTCCATGTTGAGCGCGCGGGCGATGGCGATGCCCTGGCGCTGGCCGCCGGACATCGTTTCCACCCAACTGTCGAGGCTGGGAACGTGGACGTCGAGTTGGCTCAGCAGCTCCGCCGTGCGCCGGCGCATCGCGGGACGGTCGAGGAAGGGAATGCCGAGGACGGGCCGCCTGATCTCCCGTCCGAGGAAGATGTTGTCGGCGACGGTCATCTTCCCGGCCAGCGCCAGTTCCTGGTAGATGGTCGCGATGCCGCCCTGCCATGCGTCCTGCGGCGAGCGGAAGCGGACGGGCTGGCCGGCCATGCGGATCTCTCCGGCGTCGGGGAGATAGGCGCCGGACATGGTCTTGATCAGGGTCGATTTGCCGGCGCCGTTGTCGCCGACCAGCGCCATCACCTCGCCCTCACGCACCGCGAAGTCTACCCGGTCGAGCGCCACCAGACCGCCAAAGCGCTTGACGATCCCGGTCATTTCGAACAGCAGGGTTTCGGAAGGCGTGGTCTCGGAAAGCTTGGTCATGGTCTTGTTCATGCCTCCGCTTCTTCGGGGACCATCCGTTGCAGTTCGGCCCTGATGTCGTCGAGCGTGGAGATGCGGCCCTGCGCACCCTCGGCAGTGGTCGTCAGGCTAGCGGCGATGGCGGCGTGCTGAGCCGCTTCGCCCAGTGAACTCCCGTGCATCCAGAGCGACAGGAAGACGCCGGCGAAGGTGTCGCCGGCACCGGTCGCGTCCACCACATCGACGGCCAATGCCGGCACGAAGATCAGCGGACCGTCGTTGCGGGGGAATACCACCGCGCCAAGCTCGCCCATCGTCAGGACGACGTCGGCGCGCGGGCCGAGCGCGTGGAGCCAAGCTTCCAGGTTGTCGATCATCGTGGCGACGGAGGTCCGCAGCGTGAAGATGTCGCGAAGAGCCACGTCGTTGATGAAGACGAGGTCGATGGCGCGGACCAGACCGGCGAAGGCTTCCGGGTTCCGGGAACTGGCGGGAAGGCCCGTGGTGTGCAGGCTGACCTTCCAGCCGGCATCGTGGAAGCGCCCGACGGAGCCGACCATCCTTTCGTAATGATAGCCCTCTATGTGCAGGCAACAGGGCCGCTCTTCCGCCGTCACCGGAAGATGCGCCGTCAGATCGACTTCGCTCAGTTCGAACGGCTCGTTGATGATGGTGCGGCTGCCGTTGGCTTCGACGACGACGACGCAGCGCGACAGCCGGTTGTTGAAGGGCCGGCGAATCGTCAGGGCGTGGACGCCGCGCTGCGCCAGTTCCGCCAGCGCCCAGTCGCTGTCGGGGTCCTCGCCGATAGCCGTCGCCAGTTCGACATCGAGCGCGAAGCCGGACCCGACGCCGGCCGCCGCGACCGCGACGTTGGCGGCTGGGCCGCCCAGGGCTTTTTCGATATGCTCCGCCGTGATCCGGTCGTCGCGGTGGGGAAGGACGCCGACGCGGCAGACGTAATCGACGCTGATGTAGCCGACGGAGATCAGGCGCGGCAGGTGGAGGTGGCCTGCGGGACGGCGTGCGGTGCTCCCGCCGGGCAGGAAACGCGCCAAGGCGCTGGGGCGGTAGTTTAACCGCCCTATCGCCGCCTCGATCCGGGCCAGTGTCTCGGGGCGGACCTTTTCGGGATAGTTGATGGCGTTGGAAACGGTCCCGATCGAAACGTCGGCGGCCCGCGCCACGTCGGCAATCGTTGGGCGCTTATGGGCCATCCGGGCGATCCATGCTGCTGTGACAGGACGATTGAAGCGTTTCAAATCATACCGGCATATGCATAACATTCAAGCCGGAATAAGGCCTGCGAGACTAAAAAAATGTGCCTTTCGAATGAACCGCTTGCTTATTTTGCATGCGAAGGCCGGTTGGTGACTGCGGAGTTGAAAATTATTCAATCGGGCGGATCGGCGTATTGGCGGAACCATGGACTGCACGTCCTGTTGCACTTCGACTTTATGCGGCTTGCAGCCCTTCAGGAGACGATCGTGAGCATCGAAACCACCGTTACCCTCTTCAAGGACACCACCACGTCGCGTCAGGTCCTCAAGGAGCTTTACGACGCCGGCTTCCGGAACGAGTTCTGGATTTTCGGCGACAGCAGCGAAGTCTGGGGCAACGAAGCCGCCGGGACGAATCCGATGGAAAGCTCCAAGCACCAGTACGGCGGCGAGACGACGGAAGTCGGCATACTCAACCGGCTCGGCGTGCCGGAGGACGAGGCCGAAGCCTATATGAACGACGTCCGGCAGGGCGCCGTGCTGGTGATCGGGCAGGTCAACGACGACAGGGCACAGGAGGTCCGCGATATTTTGGGGCGGCACGATCCGGTGCGGGGTTCCAGGCCGGCCGGCTGATTGTGAAATGCCCCGATCAGGCCTGTCGCCGGTGACATTGCAGGCCCGGACTTGAAAAGTCCGTCGTGTGCGGACTTGATCCCATCGGCGCTGACATAGGACATCCACCCCATTTTCGTCATACCAAGACTTGATCTTGGTATCTCCTTTCAGGAACTGAGCATGTGACATCCGGACTTCAAGTTGAAGTCCTCACGTCAGCTTTCGCTGGGAGATGCCAAGATCAAGTCTTGGCATGACGGTAAAGTGGAGGGGAATGCCCGCGTAACGTGCAGGAAAGTATTAAGTTAACGCCTATGGGATCAAGTCCGGGTATGACGGGAGGGTGGGTGGCTTCTACCAGAGTTTCGCACTTAAACGTCTATGTTAGCGCCCATGGGATCAAGTCTTGGCATGACGGTATGGGGAAGGGGTGGAAAGCCCGCCATCTTCTTCTCTTGGGAACTGAACAGCCCTGAGTACCCGTCGGCCATCGCCTTGGATTGACGTGCCTGACGCGACTTAGGTGGCAGCAGCATATTTTGCTAACTATTTGTTAATCCTAATATAAACCTACTGGTCCCGGCTGATCGAATTTTCGCAGAATGCAGTTTAAAGACCGGGTGCTGCCTTTCGTCGGATCTCAGTCTCCCGATCGTCATCGATGATCGCTTCCACTCTCTGAGCTGTCCGGTATTTCTGCGGGTTTGATTGATTGATCAACTCATGCGGAAACTGCGTGGGCTTGACACCGATGACATATGCCTTGGCGCCCACGTAGATTCAAAATCTCCTTTCCACATCCTAAAAAATTCAGCAGACGTCGAAGAAGCATTGTATCGAACTGCAATTTGCAAATAAATCGCATTTAGATATCCACGAACAAGGTTAACGGACTTTAACATTTAGTTTTTAAACTGATCCAATATTCCATTTTGACTATAAATGAGCAAGTTTTAATGGGATTGCTCCCCGTTTTGCGGAAAAAGCTATGCCGTTTATCCTATACACAAGACATTCATTGTCTCTGGCCTCTCTCTTGCTCTCTCCAGCGGAACAGGATGGGAGCTTCCCCCGACGCCGCTCCGCTCCTGTCCAGAACACCGGCGCCGCTCATGGTGTGCGCCGTGACCGCCCAGCAAGTTCGGAAGAGGATCATGCAAGGAACTAAGAATTTCAGCCGCCGTACCCTGTTGCGGCACCTGACCGTCGGCGGCCTTGCCGCCTGTCCGATCTGCTCGGCAGCCGCCAAAGCTTTCGCTGGAGAGGCTCATCACGGCGCCGCCGGCGCGGCGCCGCACTGGACATACGAGGGCAGCGGCGGGCCGGAGCACTGGGGAGAACTGACGCCCGAGTTCCGCTCCTGCTCGCTCGGGATGGAGCAGACCCCGATCGACATCGACAGCGCCATCCGGGCCGAGACGGGGCAACTCGACATCGCGTTCGTTCCGGTGCCGGGCAAGGTGATCAACAACGGCCACACCATCCAGGTCAACTGCGGCCCCGGCAGCCACAGCGTCATTGCCGGCACCCGCTACGACCTTCTGCAATTTCACTTCCATCATCCCTCCGAGCACCTCCTGTCCGGCAAGGCGTTCCAGATGGAATGCCACTTCGTCCATAAATCGGCCGCGGGCGCTTTGGCCGTGGTCGGCGTCTTCATCAATCCGGGCGCTACCAACCGCGCTCTCGCTCCCGTTTGGGACGTCATGCCTGCGGTCGCGGGCGGCGAGGCGCCCCTGGCCGGCTCGTTCGATCCGGCGGCGCTGCTCCCGGATCAGCGCTCCTACTACCGCTACGCCGGCTCGCTGACCACGCCGCCCTGCTCCGAAGGCATCACCTGGACCATCTTCGGCGCACCGATCGAGGCTTCGACAGCACAGATCGCAAAGTTCGCGGCGCTGTTCCCCAACAATGCCCGACCGGTCCAGGGCCGCAACCGCCGTTTCCTTCTCGAGTCCTTCTGACTTTCTCAAGCCCGCAGGCTTCAGAACGGAGTAAAAAATGTCATCAAGCGCTTCCCGGTCCCGCGTCGGCACCGCATTCGACAATACCAAGGTCCGCACCAAGATCAGCCTTGCCTCCGGGATGGTGCTGGTCGTTCTGGTCGGGCTGTCGGCCCAGAGTTGCGTCTCGTTCAACAGGGTCAATCACGAGTTCGACACTTACGTGCATAGCGTCAGCGTCGTCGATGCGGCGCGCGACATCGATCGCGACATGATCGACCTGCGCCGCCATGTCCGGGAGTACGCCTTCACCGGACATGCCGAGAGTGCTGATAAGGCGCGTGCCGTGATCGCTCAGTTGCGCAAGGACTTCGAGAACGCCGGGGTCGTGGTCCAGCAGGACGACCAGAAGGCGAGATTGCAGGCCAGCCGGGAGCGCTTCGACATCTACGCCAAAGACTTCGACAACATAGTCGCCTGGAAGACCGAGGGAGAAAAGCTGATCAGCTCCGTTCTCGATCCCGACGGCGCCGGAGCGGCGAAGGATCTCGAGGAGTTGAGGCTGCTGGCGGTGCGGGATGGTAACGGCAATGCCGCCACCTTGGCCGGTGCGGCCCTGGAAACCCTGCTTCAGGGCCGGTTGGCCGCCAACAAGATGCTTGCACGTCACGACAAGGCCTCGGCCGATGCCGCCGAGGAGAAATTCACGGCACTTGGCCGGGTGCTTCAGACCCTGATTGCGGCCAGCGCCGGCAAGCCCTACGAGAGGGCGGCGATCGAGACGAAGGAACTGGCGGAGGCTTATCGTAAAGCCTTCGAGCGGGTGGCGGATCTGAGCGAAAAGATCGATCACGAGATCACCGGCCCCATGTTCCAGGCGGGGAACGAGCTGTCGGCCAATGCCGCCCTGATCCGCAATGGCGCGGCTGAGGAAGAGCATCGGATCGAAACCGAGACGCACGAGTTCATCGACTTCACCGAGACCCTGATCCTCGGACTGTCGGTTGCGGGCTTCCTGCTCGGCGCCGTTCTGGCCTGGGTGATCGGCCGGGCGATCTCCCGTCCGATCGTACAGATGACGGACGCGATGCGGCGGCTGGCTGGTGGCGACCGGACGGTCGAGATCCCAGGGGTCGGACGCCTGGACGAGATCGGCGCCATGGCCGGTGCGGTCGACGTCTTCAAGCAGAACGCCATTACCGCCGACCGCCTCGCGGCCGAGCAGCAGGCGGAGCAGGCGAAGAAGGAGGCGCGGGCAGCCGAGGTCATGAAGCTGGTCGGCAATTTCGACAGCACAGTATCGATGATCCTGCGCACCGTCTCGTCCGCCGCGACTCAGCTCGACAGCACTGCCCAGAGCATGGCGGCAATTGCGGAAGAAACCGACCGGCAGGCGACCGCATCGGCGGCGGCGGCCGAGCAGACCTCGGCCAATGTCCAGACCGTTGCTTCGGCGGCCGAGGAAATGACAGGGTCGCTCCAGGAGATCGCCCGTCAGGTTACTCGCTCCACCGGCATCGCCAATCAGGCGGTCGATCAGGCGGAACAGACCAACGCCACCGTGCTCGGCCTTGCGGAAGCGGCGCAGAAGATCAACGAGGTCGTCGATCTGATCGCCGACATCGCGGGCCAGACCAACCTGCTGGCGCTCAACGCCACGATCGAGGCGGCACGGGCCGGCGAGGCCGGCAAGGGCTTCGCGGTGGTGGCGTCGGAGGTCAAGAGCCTTGCCACCCGCACCAGCAGGGCGACGGGCGAGATATCGGCCCAGATCGCGGCGATGCAGGGAGCGACCACCGGAGCTGTGACTGCGATCCAGGAAATCGGCGTCACGATCCAGGAAATCAACGACAGTTCGACCACGATCGCGGCCGCCGTCGAGGAGCAGACCGCCGCCACCGCCGAGATATCGCGCAGCGTCACTCAGGCCGCCGCCGGAACACGCGAGGTCTCGGCCAACGTCAGTCAGGTGACGCAGGCATCGCAGCAGACCGGAGCCGCCGCAAGTCAGGTGCTGAGTGCTGCCAGCGAGCTGGCCCAGCAGGCCGAAATGCTGCGCACCGAAGTCGAGCGTTTTCTCTCCGGTATCCAGGCCGCCTGACCGGGGGGAGATGTCCCAAGTCATCCACTTGACTTTGAGAACGGACGGCGCGCGAACAGCGCGCCGTTTCCGCGTTGGCATACATGGACAGGACCGCCATTTTTCGCTGAAAGGGTTAGAGTTGCCGCACGCGGCTTTGCTGTAGGGTGCGCGCTTTGTTTTTCGCGGAGCTTCGGAATGTCGATGAAACCCTTGTGCCTGGCCTTATGCTGGAGTGCAGCATGCCTTGTTTCACTTACTCCTTCGCTGGGCGGCGCGGCGGAGCCGGTCAAGGTCAAGGTCTTTGCAGCATCCATGTTCGAGATCGGCAAGAATACCGGCGACAGGGCAGGGGAGTTCCAGCACTGGTACGAGCGTTACTGGAAGGACAGCGAACCGGTCACGGTGAAGGGCGCTCTCAATCCGGTCTACTGCGATGCCGACGGGGTCTGCGGTTCCGTCCTCGGCATGGGCAAGGTCAGTTCGTCGGCGTCGATGCAGGCGATCCTGCTCGACCCCGATCTTGATTTTTCGCAAGCTTATTTCATCATTTCAGGAGTGGCCGGGACGCCGCCGGCGCGCGGCACCATCGGCGAGGTGAACTGGGGAAGCTGGCTGGTGGACTACGACCTGGGCCACCGCTGGGCTCCGGAAGAAGGCGAGCCGGGAGCGCCGACCTTCATGCCGCGCAAGGGCTATGAGGCCGTGCGCCTGTTCCGCCTGAACCCGGATCTGGTCGGCTGGGCGATGCGGTTGACGGCGGACACTCCCCTGAAGGATTCGGACGCGGCGCGGGCCTACCGCCAGCGCTACCCGCAGGAAGCGGCCCGCCGCGCTCCCTTCGTCGGCACCGGGACGCACATGACGGGCGACACCTTCTTCCATGGTCCGGGAATGTCGGAGCAGGCGCAGTACATCGCCAAGCTCTACGGCGCCGACGACTACGTGATCACCGAAATGGAAGCCGCCGCGATCACGCTGGTGATCAAGCGCCTGCACGGCGACGACCGCGTCATGAGTCTGCGGGGTGCTGTGAACTACGATCAGGGCAGTCCCGGCGAAACCACCCTTCAGCACTTGGACCCGGCGCCGGGCCAGACCGCCGGCGGCTTCGCGGAGACGGTCGAGAACATCGCGGCTGTGGGGGCCAGGATGGCGGACCATATCGTCGGCGAGTGGGACACGTGGCGGGACGGGGTGCCGGCGGTCGTGAAGTAACTCCAGCGCGACGCTCTGGCGATGTTCGTCACCTTACCGTCATGCCAAGACTTGATCTTGGCATCTCCCCGCGAAAGCTGACGTGAGGACTTCAACTTGAAGTCCGGATGTCACCCGCTCAGTTCCTGAAAGGAGATACCAAGATCAAGTCTTGGTATGACGAAAATGGGGTGGACGCCCTAAGATAGAGTTTATGGAATTCAGTCGAAGTCGGTCGCCAGCAACGGATCGCGGAGGTGCTGAAACAGGCGCGTGATCTGCCAGGGCAGCACGCGGCCGATCGAGAGTTCAGTTTCCGGCACGTTTCCTTCCGCGAAGAATTGGGCGGCGGTGGTTTCGAAGCCGTCGCCTCGCGCAAGTTCCGGAGCGCCGACCGGCTCGCAGATAAAGAACATCTTGTAGATGTGGAATGGATAGTGCGGAAGATGGGCGTGACGCGCCCGGTCGTAGACGCAGGCGAGTTTCCGTACCCGGACTTCCAAGCCGGCTTCTTCCAGGACTTCACGCGTCACGCACTCGCTCGGGCTCTGGTTGACGTCAGCCCAGCCGCCGGGCAGCGTCCAGCGCCCGTTATCAGCCGCCTCGCGCACCAGGAGGATGCGTCCGTCACCGTCGAACACCGCGCCGCGCACATCGACCTTCGGCGTGGCATAGCCGGTCTGCCCGGCGAAAAGGTCTTCGATCCGGGTTGGGTCGCCGGCGGAGTGCGCCGCCATCATTTCCGCCGCCAGAGCGGTCAGGGATTCGTAGCGCTCCCGGTCGTAGCCGTCCTTCGTGAAGGCCAGCCCGGTCTGAGCCAGTGCCTGGATTCGTCGTGCCCATACCAGCCAGTCAGGCTCCATGTCGGCCTCCTCAAATTCAGCGTCCGGGATGCCCGGTTATCAAAGTAACGATACATACTGGACCAGCGTGACCTACACCACCGAATGTCTCAAATTGTTTCATTTGTTATCAATTCGGCAATTTGTTTGTGCTGAAACTCAGTCCGCGCTCATTGAAGTGCGGATTCAAAGTAATGAATCACCTTATGACTTTAGTCTGAGTGATTCAGTTTTTTCCGAAATCCGCGATTTCATTGGAGGCAAGCCCGAGACCATGCCTGTCGAAAGTTATAAGCATGATTCAAGTCCGTTCCATTTCAATGCGGCTGGTTGTTGCCATCTCGGCAACGGCGGCGGTTGCCTCCGGCGCACTTTGCGTCGTCGCGATGACCAAGCAGAACGAGATCACCGGTCTGGCGCTCGACCGCGAGATGAAGCTTCAGTATGACGGCGTTCTGGCCGCTTTCGAATACGAAGGACGGACGGCGGCCAGCGTCGCCGCCGTGGTCGGTGGGTTGCCCGGCGTTCAGGAAGCCCTGGACCGCGAAGACCGGGTGGCGCTGGGCGGGCTGCTGACCCAGGCCAAGGCTCTGGGCGTCGGCCCTTGGTCCTTCACCAAGCCTCCGGGAATCACGACCTACCGCGTGCATGAGCCGAAGTCGTTCGGCGACGACGTTTCCCAGCGCCGGCGCACGGTGGCGCTGGTCAACCAGTCGGGCAAGGGCGTTACCGGCATCGAGCCGGGACGCGACAACCTGGGCGTCTACAGCGTCGCTCCCGTCATGCGCGACGGCCGCTTCATCGGTGCTATCGACATCGGCATCACCTTCGGCAAACCCTTCGTCGACCGGATCAAGACCCAGTTCAACGTCGATTTCGCTGTCCACCGCTTGCAGGAAGACCAGTTCAAGACGCTGGGCTCCAGCCTGAGCGACAAGTCGCTCGCGACGCCGGAGGAGATGAAACTGGCGCTCGACGGTACGGTCGTGCTGCGCCGGACGGAGTTCGAAGGGCATCCGGTTGCCCTTTACCTCGGCCAGTTGAAGAACTTCGCCGGCGAGCCCGTTGCCATCATCGAACTGGTCAAGGACATCTCCAGCTTCACCGCCGTCGAAACTGGAACGTTCCGGTACCTGATGACCGCGACCGGCGTCGTCCTGCTGGGCTCCGTCCTGATGGCGTTGCTGGTCGGGCGCGGGCTGTCGCGTCCGCTGGACCGGCTGCGCGCGACGATGGGCCGGCTGGCGCAGGGCGAAACGGATGTCGCGATCCCCGGCCGCGAACGCCGGGACGAGCTTGGCTCGATGGCCGACGCGGTCGCGGTCTTCAAGGACATGATGATCGAGGCCGAAGCGCTGCGCACTCAGCAGGAAGCCAGCCGCACTGCCGCCGAGGCCGAGCGCAAGCGCGGCATGAACGAGCTGGCTGACCGCTTCGAAGCGAGCGTACGCCACGTGATCGACGCGGTTTCCACGTCGGCCGACGACATGCGGGGCGCCGCCCAGTCGATGTCGGTCACCGCCGAGGAAACCCAGCGCCAGACTTTGGCGGTCGGATCGGCGTCCGAGCAGACCTCGAGCAACGTGCAGACGGTGGCGACCGCCGCCGAGGAACTTTCCGCTTCCATCAGCGAGATCGCGCGGCGGACCGCCGACGCCTCGCAGGTCGCGATCCGCGTCAGCGAGGAAGGCAAGCGGACCGACAGCATCGTCGCCGGCCTGACCACGTCGGCCCAGCGGATCGGCGAGATCGTGCAGATGATC
>DASQKT010000632.1:0-5534 GCA_035630415.1 Skermanella sp. | reverse complement strand
AGGCCAAGAACGTCATCAAGCTGTCGGAAATCCTGGTCGCCGAGCACGCAGGCGAGGTCCCGCGCAAGCGGAAGGAGTTGGAAGCCCTGCCCGGCGTCGGCCGCAAGACGGCCAACGTCGTCCTCAACGTGGCGTTCGGCCAGACCACGATAGCGGTCGATACCCACATCTTCCGCGTCTCCAACCGCACCGGTTTGGCGCGCGGCAAGACGCCGGAGGAGGTCGAACGCAAGCTGCTGCGCTACGTCCCGGCACGCTGGAAGCCCCACGCGCATCACTGGCTGATCCTGCACGGTCGCTACATCTGCAAGGCGCGCAAGCCCGACTGCCCAGCCTGCACCGTCCGCGACCTCTGCGCCTTCCCGGACAAGACCAGCGAGCGCGACATGCTGGAAGATCCGCCCGTCCCGGTCAGCGCCGGCTGAACCCTGTTGCGTCCTGCTCGGACCCGGCAGGAATTCCCCAGGCAATGCGGCAGGATTTGCCGGGTGCGATCCTTAACCGCCATCAAACCCCGTAGTCATCCCGTAACCAGTGGCACCCCTGATTGGCACGACCCTTGCTGATGAATGTCACCCAGGAGGCCACGCCATGTCCATCGATACCCTGACCGCCGATACCAGCATCAGCCGCGCATCTCCCCAGGTCGCCAGAAAGAACTGGGAGACTCCGGTTCCGAATGGAATCCAGGAGAACGAAGTGCCGGATACCGGTACGGTCGATATGGACTTCTGGGACTTCGTGGACATCGTCAACCCGCTCCAGCACATTCCGGTGGTCAATACGATCTACCGCGAGCTGACCGGCGACTCGATCAAGGGCGTGTCGCGCATCATCGGCGGCGGTATCTTCGGCGGCGTAATCGGGCTGGTGGCAGGCATCGGCAGCGCCATCGTCGCGGAAACCACCGGCAAGGACCCCGGCGAGCACGTGCTGGCGATGCTGACCGGCTCCGATGACGAGACACCGGCCACGACCGGCAATACCGCCGTCGCGAATGCAGCATCCCCCGCCGCTGGCGCGGCAATGGCAGCTACTCCAGCCGCTATCCCGGCAACTCCTGCCGCGTCCTCCCAGCCCGCCGCTGCTCCCACCGCTCCGGCCGCCGCCACCGTCGCCATGACGGAACCCGCCGCCGCCGGCGACGTCCTGATGCCCGCAGCCCGCGCCTCGGCTCCCGCTCAGCGCCGCCTTGGCGAGCCGGAAGCCCGGAGCTTCCCTGTGCCCAAGCGCACGGCGGGCCTCATGCCCCGGCCCGTGCCGGTCGCGACCGGACCGGCGGCCAATATCGACAAGACGCCGGTCCAGCGTGCCGCTGCCCAGCTTGCGGCGGAAAAGGCGAGCGCGAGGCCGACTGCCTCCCAGGTGCCGCCGCAGACCGAGGCGCGCACCCTGCCGAAGCCTCAGGCGCAGACGGCGGCATGGCCGCCGAACGGCCCCGCCCAGGTTCCGCCGGAACTGGTGGCCGACATGATGATGAACGCGTTGGACAAGTATAAGCAGGGTGCGCGGACCGGCACTGCCTCGCTGCCGAACGGGTCGGCCGCCGGCGCTGCCGCCGGCGCCGCTCGCGGCGCCTTCTGATCGGGAATGGGCTGATCGGGAACGGGTTGACGACTTCAAGGAAACGGCATGGATATCCAGGTCACCAGCGGCCAAGTCACCAGCGACGGAACTCTGACATATCCCGGCGGCACCTTCCGCTGCGCCCTCGGCCGGGGCGGCATAAGGGCGGATAAGCGGGAAGGGGACGGCGCCACGCCGGTCGGCGCTTTCACCCTGCGCCGGGTGCTGTATCGCCCCGACCGCGTCGCTCCGCCGGAAACCGCTCTCCCTACGACCGCGATCCAGCCGACGGATGGCTGGTGCGACGATGCAGCCGATGCCGCCTATAACCAGCCGGTCACTCTCCCCCATCCCGCCAGCCATGAAGAAATGTGGCGGGCTGACGGGTTGTACGACGTCGTCGTGGTAATCGGGCACAACGACGATCCCATCGTCCCCGGCCTGGGCAGCGCCGTTTTCATGCACGTGGCGAAGCCCGATTACGAGCCGACCGCCGGCTGCGTGGCGCTGGCTCTGCCCGATCTGCTGGCCCTGCTCAAGCACTGCGCGCCCGGCGACCGTCTGTGCGTCGCCGGCTGAGGCGTAAATGCTCCTCGCCTATTCCTTAGGCTTGCGCTCGCCGAAGATGGCCGTGCCGACGCGGACATGGGTGGCGCCGAACCGCACTGCCGTCTCGTAGTCGCCGCTCATGCCCATGCTGATGCCTGCAAGCCCGTGCCGCTTCGCCAGATCGGCCAGCAGGGCGAAATGCAGCGCCGGCTCCTCGTCCGCCGGCGGGATGCACATCAGGCCCTCGATCGGCAATCCGTACTCGGTCCGGCACTTCTCCAGGAAATCCCCGACCTCCTGCGGCAGGATTCCGGCCTTCTGCGGTTCGGCGCCTGTATTGACCTCGACATAGCAGCGCGGGTGCTTTCCCTGCTTGGCCATTTCCTCCGCCAGGGCCACCGCCAGCTTCGGCCGGTCCACGGTCTGGATCACGTCGAACAAGGCGACCGCTTCCTTGACCTTGTTGGTCTGGAGCGGCCCGATCAGGTGAAGCTCGAGATCGGGATAGCGTTCCCGCCGCTCCGGGAACTTGGCCTTGGCTTCCTGCACCCGGTTCTCGCCGAACACCCGCTGGCCTGCTTCTAGGGCGGCATCCAGCTTCTCGACCGGCTGGACCTTGCCGACAGCGACCAGCGTGACGCCAGCGGGATCGCGGCCTGCCGCCTTGGCGGCCTCGGCGATGGCTTTCCGGACCTCCGCGAGGTTGGCTGAGATACCGGAGGCGGAGGAGGGAGTTTCAGCGTTCGTCATGGCCCGTCTTATCGCTCAAAAGATGCGCGGGACCCTATCACCTGTGTCCAACGGCGTCCATCTGTGGCAAAAAGCCAGCAAAATCGACGGCCATCCCCAGGAACCGGACCAGCTTACCATGCCCGACCAGATCGCAAGCCTCGCCGATATCCTGTATCCGCTGACGCCGGAGGAATTCTTCCGCGATTACCATGGGAAGAAGCCGGTCCATATCCCCGGCGCCGCCGACAAGCTGGCCTCGGTCATGGACTGGCCGACCCTGTCCGAGCTGCTGAGCCAGTCCGGCATATGGACGGGCAAGTCGCTTCAGCTCGTGCTGGATACCAAGATCCTCGAGCCTGCGGAGTATTGCCGCCCGGCGCAGGACCGGGAAGGGCGCGAGGCCATGATGGCCGATCTGGACAGGGTGGGCACGTGGCTGCGGCGCGGTGCCTCGCTGGTCTGCAACGACATCGACAGCCTGACCCCCGGCCTGAAAGCGGCGGCCAATGCGCTGGAACAGGGGCTTGGCGGCAAGGCCCAGGCGAACCTCTATTGCTCATGGCGGGCGCATCAGGCCTTCGGCAGCCATTTCGACACCCACGACGTCTATGCGCTCCATGTCACGGGCGAAAAGACGTGGCGGCTCTACCAGCGCCATTTCGAGGACCCGATCGCCCATCCCTTCTTCAAGTCGCTGGGCCAGGAATTCCACGACAAGCACAAGGGTCCGGTCACGATGGAAGTGACGCTGAAGCCGGGCGACGTGCTGTATCTGCCGCGCGGCTGGTACCATGACGCGCTGGCTTCCGCCGAGACCAGCATCCACATCGCCTTCGGCCTGACTTCCGTGATCGGGCTGGACCTGATCTCGATGCTGTTCGAACGCGCGGTCCACGATCCGCTGTTCCGCCGCACCGTGCCGTCGCCCGGTCCTGAATCCGCCGGCGGAGATGCCGGCCCGATGGCCGACCATCTGGCCGCACTTGGCGCCAGGATCGCCGATTACGTCCGCGAACCCGCCATCCTCCGCCAGTTCGCCGCCCATATGCGGGCTTTTCACTACGACCGGGGCACCCTGAACCTGCCCGGCGATGCTCTTGCCAAGCGTTGGCGCCGCCGTAGCGCCAGCCTGAAGGTGACGCGCGGCCAGAACGGCTGGCAGTTGGGCGACGACCGCCGCGCCGTCCCGATCCCTCCGGGCGTCGAGGGTCCCGTCTCCTGGGTCGTCGGCCGCGAAAGCTTCTCCGAGTCGGAATTCGCCGAAGCCCATCCCAGCCTCAACGAAAAAGCCCGTCGTCAGCTCCTGACCGACCTTGGCAACATGAAGGTGGTGGAGATAGCGTGAGATCTCGACCACCTTTTCAATGATGAACGGAATGGCTTGATGCCTGGGCTGTTGAAGAGTATTGTTCGTACAGTTGTTATAACGCGGGGATGCCGCCATGCTGGCACTGAAATTTACTCAAATCGGCAACTCGATCGGGCTGGTTTTTCCCAAGGAAGTGACTGCTCGAATGAATGTCGAGAAAGGCGATGTCGTATACCTGACCGAGTCGCCTGAAGGATTCAAGCTGACGCCCTACAATCCTGAGTTCGAGGCACAGATGAAAGTTGCAGAAAGAGTTATGAAGAAGCGTCGTAATGCATTGCGAGAACTCGCGAAATAAATGGCGTGGGTTTGGATAGCGCATGACGTCGTCATAGCCATTCACGAGGCTCAGCTTGCCGAACATGGCGGGGCTTCAGGAATTCGCGATATCAATTTACTTGAATCAGCGCTCTCCCGACCTCTGAACCTTGATAACTACAGCCAGCCGGACATTGCCGATCTCGCGGCTTCATATGCCTGCGGCATTGCTGGAAATCATCCGTTCGTTGATGGAAATAAGCGGACGGCGTTCGTGGTTGCCGAAGTTTTCCTTGAATTGAATGGGGGAGAACTCAAGGCCGACGATGCCGCGTGTGTCGAAACAATGCTGAAAGTCGCATCTGGAGATATGGATCAAGAAGTCATGGCTGGTTGGATTAGGGCAAACCTCTAGTGGTTCGGCAAAGGTCGGCCTTCGCCTGCCAGGACGAACGCCGGCCTTCGCTCAAGGCCCGCGTCGCGGTCGGAACGCCAGAGATAAGAATACCGGATCACAAGGCCGGGCACGGGAACAGGTAAGGCCAAGGATCAATCATCCATCAAATGGTCAAGGCCGTCGCTTTCCGAACTTGGTTCAGCCTTCCGCAACGCCTCCCGGAATTCGTCCGGCAGTTCCCAAGGGTGATAGGCTTGTCGCGATGCACGGATGCGCTTCAGAAGTGCCGCATCTTCCGCTGAAACATAGACGCCTGCGATCTTACCGTGGCTGGTGACCTCAATGGGTTCACGAGCGACCATTCGCTGGAAGGTACCGAAATTTCGAATGAATTCCGCAGCGGAAACCGTGGGCATCAGCGCCTCCATGCAGCTTATAAGTATAATCTGTATATTACGTACAAACTAGCTGTTTATCAAGTTTGGGCTCAATCCGGCTGTGGCGTAAGGTCAGGCCAGAACCGTCGTCAAGCAGGCTCATGCTTGCGTCGCTCTCGGACGGCAGGACCCATGAAAGAGCTATCGAACTGTCGAGAACGCAGAAACTCACGATCTGCCCTCGTCGCGGTAGGCTTTTATTTCATCCAGGGTGAAAGGCTTCTCC
>DASQKT010000631.1:0-23271 GCA_035630415.1 Skermanella sp. | reverse complement strand
CGGCCATTTTAGCCGGCTTCGTCACCTGCTCCAAGCGTCACGGGCATATTCCCGGCGACGCAAGCCAAGGCTCATAAAATCTTGAAAAAATCAATCTCTCCGAAGGACATTATTCGGATTGTTTTTGCATGTCTTTTTTGTTTCCACTGCAACCGAAAATCGCCCTAATCCAGTTTTAAAAAAGTCCTTTTTCTTCAAATAACATTAAGTAGACAAAGATATCTTAAGGTAAACCTACAAATGTCTTGCAAGGAAAAACGATAAAAAGAGGACATACAGTGGAGTAAAGGATTAATTAATATTCCTAGTTCAGTCTCACATCAGCACTGTATAGAAGCATCAGCCAGCAGGTTCTGGCCTTTCCTTTCAATCTGGTATCCCTAAAGGGATTCTTCAGCGGCTATTGTCCTGAACGCAGTATCGGAGCCTTTCAACTATGCCCAATAAGTGGTCGCAACCTAAACTCAACAACCCGACCATCATTGATCTCGGTAAGACAGGCGATAAGACTTACTGGAAGTTCGCACCAAACCAGGATGTAATTTTTATTGCTGATGATTCCGTACGCACGCTGCCAAGGCTCCAGACGGACGGCGGCAACAATATCGTCGTCATGGGCGGCAAGTTCATGCCCGAAGGTAAAGCGACAGCCACTATCTATTTCACCAATCTGAATGGTCACGCCTATGTCGAAGGCGCCCATATCGACAACAAGAACGCCGGCATGCGTGACGGCATCGCCGTCTACAGCGCCCCCGGCAAACAGGCCGACATCACCCTTCAGAACGTCCGGATCGACAATGTCACCGGCATCGAAGCCGGCGTCCACGGCGACGTGTTCCAGCAGCACGGCCCGATGGGCAACATCCACATGTACAATGTGACGGGCAGCACCAACTACCAGGGCGTCCGGATCGCGCCGCAATGGCCGGTCAAGTCGGCCGACCTGGAACGCGTCGACATGTCGTACAATTCCGGCGGTCAGAAGATCTCCTATCTGTACCAGTTCGTCGACAACGCGAAGCAGCCGGAATTCCCGATCACCTTCAAGGACGTCTACGCATCCGAGCGTCCCGGCCAGAAGGGGGAATATCTGGCGATCTGGCCGAAGACCGGCATCCCCGAGATCGGCGCCGTGCGTGAAGGCAACGAAGTGACTTGGCCGGGCCTGCCCTACAAGGGTCACGTGACGATCGGCCATCCTCCGGGCATGGATTTCGTGCCGGCAAGCAAGGTTGGGCTCAACTACAAAGCTGGTTCCGGCATCGGCACCGCCCCCGAAAAGCCGGTACCGCAACCGGATCAACCTGAAACCGGCGGCGGGACCGCTCCCGACAGCGCCGCCCTGCCGCTGGCGGTTTCCCTGAAGGATACCGGCGCCATCGAGCTTAAGCATGTCGGCGGGGGCGATGGCGCCGACATCCTGACCGGTACCGCCAAGAACGACTGGATCAACGGCCGCAATGGCGTCGATACGATGTCCGGCGGCAACGGCGACGACACCTATGTCGTGACCAATAGCGACAAGATCGTCGAGAAGGCCGGCGGCGGCGCCGACAAGGTCTTGAGCTGGGCGTCGAGCTACACCTTGCAGGACAATGTCGAGCACCTGAAACTGGAGGGTACCACCAACTCGACCGGCATCGGCAACGATCTGGGCAATATCCTGACCGGCAACAACGGCAACAACCTGCTAGAGGGCAAGGGCGGCACCGACATCCTGAACGGCGGCGATGGCAACGATACGCTGAACGGCGGAGCCGGCCGCGACGTGCTGATCGGCGGCGCCGGCAATGACCGTTTCGTCTTCAGCAATCTGTCCGACAGCAAGCCGGCCCGCGATGGCATGGACCTGATCAAGGACTTCGGCAAGGGCGACATCATCGACCTTTCCGGCATCGACGCCAACTCGACCGCCAGCGGCAACCAGTCCTTCAAGTTCATCGGTTCGCAGGAGTTCACCAAGCAGGCCGGCGAACTGAATGTCGTCAAGGAAGACGGCAACACCTTCGTCCAGGGTGACTCGAACGGCGACGGCGTCGCCGACTTCCAGGTCGCCCTGCTCGGTCAGCCCAGCTTGACGGCATCCAGCTTCGTGTTCTGATCCACTCCCTGGCGGATGCCGTCAGGATGAACGCTTCCGGAAGGCATCCGGCGAGAACCGGAGGCCGGAACGACAGGCAGGTAGCGGGGCTTGAAGAACAGCCCCGCTGCCAAGCCCTGGATCAGGTACCGGGCGCGGCGCAGCCTGTGGCTGGGCGCAGTCGGCATGCGCAGCAGATGGTATGCCGATTGAAGCAGAAATGTGATCAGGTCGCCTGCCGGATGGTACTGTTTCCGCAGGTAGAAGAAGTTGCGGTAGTAATAGTAGAAGCGGTTCAGCCGGGCCTCGTTCGTCTCCACCAGGACATGGATATAGCCGGAGATCGAGCGCTTGTGCAGAACCCTGCTGCGCCCGACCAGATATCCCGGCCGCCATGCCGAAATCCTGAGCGTATAGTCGGCATCCTCCCCCAGCACCGCGAAATCGCCCGACGGCACGCCGCAGGCCTCGATCGTGGTGCGCGGGATCAAGATAGAGGTCAAGCCGGCATTGCGGACCCGGACCATGCCGTACTCCAGCATGTGCCCCCATTCCGGCTCCGGCCGGTTCTTCCAGTTCGACCTGTCGCGCCGCATATCCACATGCGGCACGTTGTTTTCCAACCCGTCCGGCGTCCGGGCGGCGCTGATGAGAAAGCCGATCTCGTCAGGGCTGGCAAAATGGCGGCTGGCGCTTATCAACTCGGCCAGCGCCGTCTCGCTCGGGATGACGTCGTCGTCCATCACCCAGACCCAGGACGCGCCCTGCTGGTAGCCCAGCCTGACCAGTTGCTCGAACCCCGGAGAAACGCCGGAGTTCACGGTATTCCGGTGATAGACGAATCCCGGCCGCGTCACAAAGCCCTCGCTCACCAGCATCTCGTCGGTGCCGTCGGTCGATGCGTTGTCGAGAACGAGCACCCCCGAAACCGCATGGGTCTGCGAATAAACGGCCTGAAGGCATTCCAGCAGGATATCGCGCCGATTGAAGGTGATGATGCAGGCGTAGATCCCATCATTCGACTGACTGGCCATGGGCTTTCCCGAAAACCTTTCCCAAAAACAACGAATTGTTGAAACATTATTCAGATGCCGCGCTGCGGAACCAGCCGCTACGATGCGGCTGGATGGCCTATTCGGTGGCAACCCGTGGGGTGCCACCGAATAACGCCCGCACCTTCAGAAGTCGCCCATTCAGAAGTTGAAGTAAATGAACTCGCTCACAGCCGACAGACGGGTCAGCGTGAACAGGAAGCAGGCCGCCGCCACTCCCGCCCAGATCGGCGTGAAGCGCCAGCGCGGCACCACGGCGGTCCGCACCCTGCCCTCTCCCATGATCCACTCCTGCGTGTTGGGAGCTATCAGGGCGACCGCCAGCAGCACCGCGATCAGGATCTGGTCCCGGTATGCATAAAGATCGGTGAAGTCCAGCGGAGCCGCCAGCCAGCCATTGACGCCGGCCATGGCGCGCAGCATCCCCGTCGCTTCCCCGACCGATTCGGCGCGGAAGAAGACCCAGGCAACCGTCACACACAGGAAGGTGATGCCGCGCGCCACCCAGACGCCGGCTGCGGTTTCACCATCGCTCCATCCCACGGCCTTGCGGAATGCCTGCCAGCCGTGGTTGACGATCAGGAAGATGCCATGCAGCGCTCCCCAGATCACGAAGGTCCAAGCGGCACCATGCCATAGCCCACCGATCAGCATCGTCAGGAACAGGTTGACGTAGCGCCGCCCCCTGCCCTTCCGGTTGCCGCCCAGCGGCACGTAGAGATAATCGCGCAGGAACCGCGACAGCGTCATGTGCCAGCGCCGCCAGAAGTCGATGATATTGACCGACTTGTAGGGTGAGGCGAAGTTGAACGGCAGCCGGATGCCGAACAGCAGGGCAAGCCCGATCGCCATGTCGGAATAGCCGGAGAAGTCGAAGTAGAGCTGCAAGGAATAGGCGATGGCCCCTGTCCAGGCCTCCCCCGCCGTCAGCGCCTGTTCCCCGGCGACGGCGAACACCGGCGACGCCATAGTCGCCAGCGTGTCGGCCAGTACGACCTTCTTCCACAGGCCGGCGACGAAGAAGGTCAGCCCCATCGCGAAGTCGGCATGGCTGAAACGCATCGCCTCCGGCTGGCGGAACTGCGGCATCATCTCCCTGTGGTGGACGATCGGCCCGGCGATGAGCTGCGGGAAGAAGGTCACGAACAGGCAGTAATCCAGGAACCGGTATTCCGCCGCCTTGCCCTCGGCGGCATCGACCAGATAGGCCACCTTCTGGAACGTGAAGAACGAGATGCCCAGCGGCAGGACGACGGCCTGAATGCCGAAGTCCAGGCCGGTCAGCGCGCCGACATTGTCCACGATGAACATGGAATATTTGAAGTATGCCAGCACCGCCAGATTGGCCGTGATGCCGAAGATCAGCAAGCTCCGCTTCGCCGTTGCCGAGATTCCAGGCGTCGTCAGCCTCATCCCAAGCAGATAGTTGGCGACGATGCTGGCCATCAGCAGCGGGACGTGGATCGGGTTCCACCAGCCATAGAAGAACAGCGACGCCACCACCAGCCATAGGAACGGCAGGCGCGGATGCCCCGTCAGGCAGAGCAGCCGGTAGACGACCAGCGTTGCCGGCAGGAACGCCCCGATGAAGACGTAGGAGTTAAAGAGCATGGCCGGGACCTCCGCCTACCTGACCGGCACCGGCCTGGGTAAGGCTCAGTTCCGACTTGTCGAGTTGCGAGATCAGGTAGCGCATCAGCAGCGGCACCGCCTCCCATTGCAGATGGGCGTGGTCGGTGAACTGGTCGTTCCGCAGGTGCAAGCCTTGCTGGGCGTCGATCAGGACCGTATCGGTGCCCCCAAGCCGCCGCGAGACTTCGCGGCGGAAGGCGGCATCCCGCACCCCGCCCGGATCGTAGGCGTCGCGCCACGCCGGCATCTGCGGCAGCAGCACCACGATGAAGTCGATTCCCCGCCTGGACAGATCCTCGCGCATCGCGGTCAGGTGGTCCAGACAGGTCGGATCGAGCTGGAAATCCTCGCGGATTTCCGGTTTCGGCAGGGTGAACGGACCGGAGCCGTAGGGGTCCATGACCAGCGACGCCGATATGTCCTCCCCCGACCGCATTCCGGGCAGTTCGACGACATCGCGCGCGAAGGACACCGGGCGGAAGTTCTTCAGATAGAGGTGCCAGCCCGGCTCCTTGCCGAAGACATAGCCCTCGGCGTCCTCCCGCCGGAAGAACTCCGTCGGCGATACGGCGCAGGCGGAGAAATCCCGCATCGAGAAGACCGACATCACCGATTTGACGCTCGGCATGTTGTCCAGCAGGAAGTCGGTGTAATAGGCGGTCTGGTTGACGTAGAGGAAACAGGGAGCCGCGTTCAGCGGCTCGACATCGCCGCCGTAATGCTCCGCGAAGATCGAGAAATCGAGGTTCCGCCACGTCACCGAGGAGCCGACGGCGATCAGGCCGGGGTTCCGGATCTCGGTATCGTGCATGAACTTGAATTTCTCATCGATGCAGTTGGTGGCGGTGACCGGCGGCGCCGGAAGCCTGCCCAGTGCGGAAAGACCCGCAAGGCCGGCTCCGCCCAGCACCAGGAACAGCGCGCACCACAGGACGAAGGCGATGTTGAAGCGTATGGCTTTGGCATCGGTCATTTTGAAAAAGCTCTCAGTCTGACCCGACCGGCACGCCGGATGGCGGCCGGTCCGAACTGAACAGACGGGCATGCTTGGACACCCGCCGGGTTCCCGGCGTGTCGTGATCGGTTCCGCCCCTCGACAGGGCAGGATGCAACTGGGAAACGCCGCAAGGACGCGGCCGTTCACCGCCGGAGCAGGACCCCCGGCAGGGACGGATCGATCACGTTGGCGAAGGAGAGCTTATGGCGGTGCGCTGGGAACGCACCGTTGACCGTTCCTGGACACGGCGGCAAGCCGGAAGGAGCGTGAAGATGCCGGCAGGCCGAGCGAGGAAACCGCGATGCGCACAAGGGTAAAGCGGCGCCGCGCCGTGATGGCGGGACGTCCGTGAACAAGATCGAAGTTGCTGGCTAAACTCGTCCAGACTCGCATCTGTTGTTCTTCACCACATTAGAAAAATCAGGCACAAAACCGTGGGTTTTTACTAAACTTCCACAATAATAACCCAGTTAAGCCCGGTTTGTTTCCTGAAATTTCCAGGGCGTTGGAGGGAGAGCGCTCCCTCAGCCGGCGAGACTCTCGGACAACCCCTTCCGGCCGGGCTGAATCACGTTCCGGGATGCCTCGTCGGCGCTGACGCTGCCCGTCAGGGCTACCCCCTCCTCTGCCTGGCCGGGACCGGCCCACAGGGCGGCGTTGATCCGCCGCCGTTCGACCACGTGGTAGGCGCCCAGTGCGATGGTGAACATCCAGATGATGCTCAAGGTGCCCGGCAGGCGCGTGTAGAAGGCGGTTTCGGTGATCCCGCTGACCAGCAGCGTCAGCAGCATGACGTCACGGAACAGGTCCGGACTGAGCAGGAAGGTCCTGAGCTGGATGACGAGGATCGTGACCAGGAAAAGCGTTCCGACCATCCCGACCGAAAACAGCGATTGAAGGATCAGGTTATGCGCGTGCGTTACCGTGAAGAACACGAAACGCTCCAGGAAGATGGTCTCAGCCGAATTGTGCCCATGTCCCAGGATAGGCGCTTCCGCGATCTGTTGAAGCGTGAAGTCCCAGATGAACGACCGACCGGTCAGGGTCAGAAGCTCGTTGATGTCGCCGGAACGCGACACCAGCTTGACCAGTTCCTTGGGCAGGACGTTTTCCAGCCCCACCGACGCCGTTGTCAGCGTTACGATCGTGGCGGCAAGCACGCCGATGGGGATCAGCCAGGAGGCTCCCGGCCGTATTCGCAGCCAGAAGACGAAACCGGATACCAGCACGGCGACGAAAGCCATGCGCGACTGCGACAGCATGAGGGTCGCGAGCGCCAGGACGATGATGCCGGCCAGGATGATGCGCCGCTTGGGCAGGTAGAACATCAGGGACGCACAGCAGACCATCAGCATCGAACAGATGGCCGCCAGCGACACGGGATGGGTGGTGAAGCCGCGAAGACGGTCGGCTTCGCCCAGACTGTCGGCATTGACCGGAGCGAAACTGGGCGCGAACGGGCTGATGGCGAGCGACGGCAGCACGATCGCGCAATAGCCGATCGCCAGCCCGATCAGGATATCCCTGACCGACAGTTCCGTTACCATCGCCATCGCGAACAACAAGGTACAGAGCAGGAGGATGCTGGAAACCAGAGTGTCGGCTGGGTCCGGCGCCCAGGCCGCCGACAGCATCATGAAGCCCATGAAACACAGGGTCACGGCGCCTATCGGCGTCCGCAGCAACTCGATTATCGCATTGATCCGCAGCATCGCGAGGAAAGTACCGCCGAACCACACCGCCAGTTTCATGGCAACCTGCCAGTCGAGCCCGCCGGCGCCGATCGGCCGGGTGCGCAGATTGACCTCGGTCAGGAAGATGTAGAGTGCCAGGAAGGCGATCCACGCCCATTGCCGCCCCGATATGACGGCGCGTGCATAGACGGCGGCCCAGATCGCGACCGCGAATCCCAAGGGCAACGCATAAAGCGGTACCTGTTCGGCGCCGGCCCCGGACGCCCAAAGCAGCACGGCCAGGAAGGCCAGGCCGATCGCTATGACGCCGCCCTTGAGGATGCGTTGGAACCCCAGCGGAACATCCATGCTATGCACCCGCTGCCGGTTGTTCTTGATTTGCTTGCGCTTTTGTCGGTGGCGCTTGTGTTGATTGGTTCTGCTTCATGTGCCTGCGGAACTTCCAGAACGACCACGACCCGCTCAGCGCCCATCCCGTGATGACGCCCAGCAACGCGCCGTTGGCCCCCAGCGCCGGGATAGTGGCGACGCAGACCAGAACGCTCGCCACGCCGGCCCAGATGCGCCCGCGTCCGACCAGTTCCGGCCGCTTCAGCACGTAGAGCGAAGTTTCGGCCGGATAGGCCAGGATTGAAACGACGCTGAAGGCGATCCAGAGGTATATCGGCACGGCGCCGTCGGCGTAGGCCCCACCATAGACAAGGTGGATGATCTGGTGGGGAAACAGCCCCAGCACCAGCCAGATCGGCATGCACATGACGAACAGGACCAGCGTCGCCTTCAGCAGCTGGCGGAACATCTGCCCCATGCCGCCGGCGTTGAGGCTGCGGATCGCGCGCGGCCGGTCGAAGTTGTCGACCGCCATCATCAACACGCTCATCGGCTGGGTGAAGGTGCGGGTCGCCTGGAACAGCGCCACCGCCGAAGGGCCGGCCAGGATCGTCAGGATCAGCGGCGGGATCTGGTTGTAGCCGTTATAGGCGACGGCGCTGATGCCGGACCACGCGAAGTAGCCGCGCCGCTCCCCGACGAACCGGCGGAGCGGTTCGAACTCCGCATCGATCCGGAAAGCCCGGTTGCGCAACCACGACGTCACCGCGGCGGCCAGGGCGGCGAGCCACAGCCCGCCCAGCGCCAGCCAGATGTTCTCCAGCCGGATCGCCAGTCCGGCGCCCAGCAGCAGGATCGCGGAATAGACGGTAGCCGCCAGCAGCACGGCACCGATATTGCCGATCTGGATCGACCAGCGCCGGTTCAACTCCTGATACGCTCCCGGAATCATCAGCAGCATAGCTGCCACCGTCATCCCGGCCAGCCAGCCGCCGCCCTCCCGCCAGAAGCTCAGCCCTCCGGCCACCATCAGGCACAAGGCCGTGAACACGCCCAGCACCAGCACATTGTAGCGCCGCCACGTCCGTCCCGCCTTCCGCAGCAGGGCATGGTCCGCCGTCTCGATCACGAAGGGGACGACCACGAAGGCGCGGTGCAGACTCAGCAGCAGGTAGAACCCGACCCAGCAACCGGAAAAGAAACCGAAGCTCTCGCGCGAGAAATGCCGCGCCAGCAGGAGCATGAAGATGAAGTTGGTCGCCGAGAGCAATACCTGCTCCAGGATCGAGTAGCGCCGCACCGGATCGGCGAACAGCGCCAGGAACTTGGCGGCGCCTCCTCTGCTGGAGCCGGCCACGACCGCCGAGGCTCCCTCCATGGTCTGCGCGTCATCCTTCATCGCGAAGTATCCGGGCGACCGCCGCCGCCGCCTTCTTGGGGTGCAGGTTTTCGTCATAGGGCAATGGCCTGTCGTCGGCATGACGACGGCGCTGGAAGGTGTAGCGGTCGGTCAGCCCCCAGGTCACGACGGTATCGCAGCGGGAGTTCGCGAACACCGTTTCCAGATACGACGTATAGAGATCGGCGACTTTGGCATCGATCACTTCGGCATCGCCGGTTACCCGGTCGGCCCTGACGTCCATTTCCGTGATGATCGGCTTGATGCCCATGGTCTCGACTTCGCGCAGGAACGCGCCGAACGCCTTCGGGTCCCAGGGATCGCCCAGCCGCAGATGTGACTGAAGGCCGAGCGCGTCGATCCGGCCGCCCTCCCCCTTCACCCGCTCCAGCAGGCGAAGGATCGCGACGCGGCGGTCGCGGCTCCACCGGGCGTTATGTTCCGTGCCGTAGTCGTTGTAGACGAGCTGCGCCTTGGGCGCGATTTCCGCCGCCATCTTGAATGCGTCCGAGATGTAACCGGGACCGAACGCCGCCAGCCAGTCGGACTCCCGCAGCATATCGGGACGGTCGTCGGTCGGCTCGACCGCCTCGTTGACGACGTCCCACGACTGAACGATGCCCGAGTAGCGGGTCATCAGCATGTTCATCCAGGTTTGGAGAACCTGCTTCCCCTGCCTGTCCCGCAGCCGCTGCTTCGCCCAGTCGGGCAGCCCCAGATGCCAGACCAGAGTATGGCCGCGAAGCTCCATGCCATTCTCGGAGGCGAAGGCCGCCAGCTTGTCGCAGCCGCTGAAATCGTAACGGTCCGGGTCCTTCTGGATATTGTACCACTTCATCTCCCATTCCGGGACGATGATGCTGCACTCCCGCCGGATCAGGTCGCGGTAACCCGCGTCCTTGCCCAGCAACTCGCTGGAAACTGCGGCGCCGAACTTCCGCCGGCCTGCCTTGGCGGCGGCGCGCAGCGGCATGACATTGTCGGCGGCAGTCCCCGTCCCCGGCTCCAGCGCGCAACCCGACAGGGCCGCCGCCAGGGCGCCGGTACCGATGCGCCGGAGCACGGCGCGGCGGCTATAGCCCTGCCCCACAGTCTTCACGTCGGTCCGCACCATCAGGCGATCGGGTCCGTCTGCCGTTTGCCCTCGGTCACCGAGATCCCGGACGGCCAGCCCAGCGCTTCGTAGGCGCTCAAGAGGACGGGAGCCTGATGCTCCCAGGCGAGCACGGTCTCGATCCGCCGGCGTCCGAGCTTGCCCATCGCTTCCCGGCTTTCCGGATCGTCCAGCAGCCCCAGGATCTTGTCGCCCAGGTCGATGGCGCAGTTCCGCTTGGCGTAGATGGCGGCGTCGCCGGCGGAATAGCGGCTCTCGGTCAGGTCGTACTGAACGATCGGCTTGCCCAGCGCCATGTATTCCATGACCTTGTTCATGGTCAGCTTGTCGTTCAGCGTATTGTACGGGTCGGGGCAGACCGCAACGTCGGCGGTATTGAGCACCGGCACGATGACCTGGTCGTTGACCCATCCGGTGAAGGTCACGTAGTCATCGACCCCGAGATCGGTCGCTTGGCGTTGAAGGTTCTCCAGTTCCGGTCCAGACCCCATCAGCACGAACTGAACGTCGTTGCGCTTCCGCTCCTTGACGATGTGGGAGACGGCTTCCAGCAGGTAATCGATGCCGTCCTGGTCGTTCATCACGCCCAGATACGAGACCATGTGCTTGCGGCCCTTCCGCCAGGATTCGACCGGAGCTTCCAGGCGGAAGCGGTTGAGGTCGGGGCCGCTGCGGACGATGAAGATACGCTCCGACGGGACAGAGCCACGCGTCTCGGCGATCCTGCGGAAGCTGTCGTTGGTCGAGATCACGACATCGGCGGTCTGGAACGTCAGCCGCTCCAGCTTGAGCAGGATACGATGAAGCGGTCCTCTCTTCTGGAACTTGGCCTCGTACAATTCCGGCGACAGGTCGTGATGGTCGAAGATGAACTTCTTGCCGAAGACATACTTGAAGAAGCCGCCGACGATGAAGATCGTATCGGGCGGATTGCACGCCTGGATGACATCGAACCCGTGCTTGAACAGGATGCGGAACGCCAGCAGGAACTGCCAGAACAGCGCGGAGCTGTATTCGACCAGATAGCCCCACAGCCCGACGCCTTCGGTCGGATAGGGGTGCCGGTAGATATGGACGTTCTCCAGGAACTCGTAAGGCTCGGGGTGCTTGTCGCTGCGCGGGCAGCAGACGATGACCTGATACCCGGCGGCGCTCAAGGTACGCGCCTCGATCCATACCCGGCGGTCGAGAGGGACCGGGAGGTTTTCAACGATGATCAGCACTGATCTTTGCTGCTTGGAAACCCGCGTCGACATTATCAGTCCCCTTGTTTGATCTGTGCGGGAAGCACTGGGCTTACCGGGCTCGAAGGAGCTTTCCGCACTTTCTTCGCCGTCGCTATGAACGCGTTCACCTCCCTTGCCTGTTTGAGCCACCGCTCATCACGTCTCAGACGAAGTTCCCGCATGCCGGCTTCCAGTTGCGCCCACCGGCCGAGCGCGTCTTCCACTCCGTTCGCGATCGATCCGGCATCCATCGGATCGACAAAGACGCTGGCCCCCGCGAACAGCGAGCGCAGCGTTTGGGTATGGCTGAGCACCATCGGCTTGCCGGCGGCAACGCCTTCGTTGGCGGCCGATAGCTGGACGCCTTCCAGCGTCGTCAGGCCGATCAGCAGGTCGCAGGAATGCAGCAGGGCGTCGAATTCCCGCTTGGAGATGAACCCCGGAAACTCGACGTTCGGCGGCGCTCCGGCCACCAGCTCCTCATGCGCCCGCTTGGGATTGCCGGTGACGACATACCGGACGCCTGGGGTCCGCCTTGCCGCCTCCAGCAATTGTTCGATCGGCTCGTCCTTGGCGAAGGAGCACGGCACCAGCACCAGCGGCGGAGCACCTGCCGCCCGCTTCGCGGTGACGGCGGGGCCTTCCGAAAGGCCGGCGCTCCGGTCCTCCAGCACCATGACCTGATCGGCCGGTGCTCCCAGGGCCATAAGCGGCCCAACCACGTCGGCGTTGTGGGCGATGCTGAGGTCGGCCGACCTCAGTGCCCAGCCGTGGAACGGCACCTTCGACCAGGGCGGGCGGATCACCGCGTTGTGGCAGTCCAGGATCACGACCATGGACGGAGCCATGACGCGCCGCCATGCCAGCACCAGATGCGGGATGAACGTCGGCGGCGCCTGGACCCAGACGACATCCGGCCTTTCCCGGTGCAGCAGGCCCAGCGTCTTCACGCTCTTGACCAGATAGTCCAGCCCCTTGAGGGCTTTTGACGAAAATCCGCTGGTTACATATTCAACCTTGATGCCGAAGTAAGAGGCCAGGGTCTCCGGCCTCCGCTGAAAGCTCTTCCAGATCAGGAAAAGCTGGCGGTTCGTTTCCACTTGCGTTCGCTCCGGTCTATTGGCCGGCATTCGACGCTCCTATGCGGGAATGTTATGATAGTCCTTGTAGCGGTAGGCATAGGCCGACATGTCGCCCGCATAGCGCTGCTTGGAGTAATCGACCTTGGTCAGCACGACGCCTGCAATCGCGATATCCAGCGACGTCAGGCTTTCGATGCCCGCCTTGACCGCGCTGCGCGGTGTCTTTTCCCACTCCACCGCGTAAAGCACGCTGTCGCAGCCCCTCGCGATCAGTGCTGCGTCCGACGCGACCATGACGGGCGGGCTGTCGATCACGATGAAATCGTAGTTCATCATCAGCCGCTTGAGAGCACCGCCGACGGCGGAGGAGGAGGCGAAGAAACGCTGCGGGTTCTGGATGCCGTGCCCGGCGGGCATGACATGCAGGCCGGTCGCCTCGTCGATCCGGATCGCCTCTTCCAGGTTGACACCCTTCTCGATGCATTCCACCAGACCGGCGGTGTTGCCGAACCGGAAGGCCGCACCCACGGAAGGACGGCGGAGATCGCAGTCCAGCAGCAGCACGCGCAACCCGCTGAGCGTCAACGTGCGCGCCGCCGCGATGGCGAGGGAGGTCTTGCCCTCGTCGGGGATGGAAGAGGTCACCAGGATCAGCTTCGCCCTGCCCCCGGCGGGCCGCTCGTGGGTGATCGCCGTGATGATGGTCCGGATCGCCTCGGCGAAGGGTTCCAGCGGCTTGAGCAGGACCTGATCGGCGATGCTCTGGCCGCCGAGCCGGACCTTCGGCACCGCTCCCAGCATCTTCAGGCCAAGCTCGTTCTTGATCTCCCGAGCCGAGCGGAAGCCGGGCGTCAGGTGGTCGTAGAGGATCGCCAGAGTCATGGCCAGCAGCATCGATCCCAGGGCGGCGACCGCCAGGAACACCGGCTTGTTGGGATGAGACGGCTCGATCGGAGCGGTGGCGCTGGTCACGACGCGGGCGCCGGCTTGATCCAGGTCGATGCGGCTGGTCGCTTCCTTGAAGCGCTGTTCCAGCGCTTCGAGCTGAAGCGCCTTGCCGTCGGCGGCGCGCTGAAGCTGGGCCAGCTCGTCGGCGCCGCGGCCGCTCAGGTTCGCCTCCTGGCGCAGGCTTTCGATCTCGGCCTGCGCGCTCCGCTCGCGGGCGCGGACTTCGTTGGCGCGGCTTTCCAGACCCTGCACGACCTTGCCGACTTCCGTCGCCCGCTCCCGGCGGGTCTGGTTCAACTGCTGGGTCAGTTTGACCAGATCGGGGTGACGGGCGCCCAGCGACTGGGACAGGTTGGCGACCTGTGCCGCAAGGTCCGCCTCCTGCTGGCGCAGGATTTGGATCGTCGGGTTGCGGGTGACGATCTCCATGCTGTCGGTGCGGCCGGAGGCCTGGAGCTGCTTGACCTGCGCAAGCTGCGCTTCCGCTTCGAGCCGGGCGACCTTCAGCGTCCCAAGCTCGGTGTTGAGCGCGATGATGCGCTGGGTCGCAAGCTGAGCCTGCGGCCCGACCGGGACGAGGTTGTTCTTGGTCCGGAAATCGGCCAAGGCCTGCGTTGCCTGATCCAGTTCGGCGCGCACGCCGTTGACGCGCTGCTCCAGCCAGACCATCGCCTGACTGGCTTCCTTCTGGTTCTCGGCTACTTGATTGGCCAGATACAGATCGACCAGCTCGTTGACGAACCGGGCCGCCTTTTCCGGGACTTCCGACACGAACTGGATACGGATCGTGTACGCATCAGGCGCGCTGCTGACCTGTAGCTGGCGCACGATGGAGCTGATCACGGCGCGGCGCGGATCGACTTCGGCATCGGGCTCGGGTGCCGGCAACTCGATGCCGACCGACTTGAAGGCATCCGAAGTCAGCGCGTAGGCGCCATTCATGATGAGCCGGATACGGTCGCGCAGCGACAGTTCCTCGGCGATGGCGAGGTTGAATTCGGGGTCCGCGACCAGATTCATCCGGTCGACCACTTGGCCCACCAGGTAGGTCGAGCGCACTGACTCGGCCTCGGTCTTGACGCTTGCGATGTCGGGACGCGCGATTGCCGCCGGAGCGGCATTGTCGATCAGCGTCTGGGGCCGCGTCTTCAATGCCACGACGGCTTCCGCCGTGTAGAGCGGAGTGACTTGCTTGACGCCCCAATAGCCTAAACCGATCGAAACAACTACAAACAGGGCGATCAGAAACTTACGCTGCCACAGCACGGCAGCGTAATGGGCAAGCTGCTTCTCGTTGTTTTGAATGATAGTCCCCATAAGCAGAAGTGCCCTGTAAGGATGGTTGTTGTAACCGCTGCTCGAAACTTGCCTGCGACGCATGAAGCTGGACTTCGACTTGGAGGTTAGCGTCGTGAGATCAGGGAAAAAAAGCAAAGCTGCTTAAGGCGAGTAACCGTTTGGCAGCGCACCGCACCATATCGGATGGTATTTCCGTCGAATTACGGCCATCAAATCCCTTGCGTTTCCAAGGTATTTGAAAAGCAAATAAAATTGCGAATACCTGCAAAAGTGGTAGAGACCATGCTCACGGTCGGCTGGGGATTCACCTTCGGCAAGGCGCCGCTTACCACCACAGCGCGCTCGACCTGCCGAATCACCAGCCGTCCACTTCCCTTGACGCTACCCGATCCGGCTATCGGGATCTGTGAAGCACCTCACAAGGCAGCGCACATCGGCGGTTTTCTGCCGCTTTTCCGAACTATCGATCGGACTAAATACATCTTTTAGTTTAGTATCAAAATCAAGATTCTATCTGCCGCAAAGCCGGAGCCAGATCCCCTCGGTCGGCGATGTTCATCCGGGTCAGCAGCAGCCAATCCGCCATGTGGCGGAGTTCGGCATGAAGCGCTTCGGCGGTATGGGGCGGTGCGTGCGGCTCCGCGTGGCAGGCCAGCACATGCAGCGTGCCGGTAGCCCTCTCGGCCTTGAGATCGACACGGGCCGCGAGCCGGTCGCCCAGAAGGAACGGCAGCACGTAATAGCCATGCTGCCGCTTTTCGACCGGCGTATAGATTTCCAGCCGGTAGCGGAAGTCGAACAGCCGTTCCGAACGCGACCGTTCCCAGACCAGCGGATCGAACGGCGACAACAAGGCGGAAGCGTCGATCCGTCGGGGCCGACGGGCGTCACGGTGAAGATATGCCTGATGTTTCCAGCCCTCGACCTCGACCGGCAGAAGGGTCCCCTCCTCCACCAGTTCGGCGATCCGCAGCTTCACGTCGCCGGCGTCCAGCCGGAAGTAGTCGCGCAGGTCGCCGGCGGTACCGATGCCATGGGCACGGGCCGAAAAGGCCAGCAGGTCCCGGTGCGCATCCGCCTCAACGGGCGTCGGCATGTCCAGTATCTTGCGCGGTAGCGCCCGTTCCGGCAGATCGTATAGCCGCTCGAAGCCTCGGCGCGTTCGGGTCGTGAGCATTCCAGCCCAGAACAGGTATTCGAGCGCGCATTTCGTATCGCTCCAGCCCCACCAGGAACCGTTGCCCCGGCTGCCCTCGAAGTCGGACGCGGCGAGAGGCCCTCGGTCCCGCACGGCAGCCAGCGTCGCCGCGACGAATTCCGGCCGCTCCCGTGCGATGGTTCCCAGCCTGCCATAGACCCCCTGCCCCGCCGCCGCCCGCGCCATCCGCCAGCGCAGCAGCGGGTGCAGGTCGAGCGGCAGGAGGGACGCTTCATGCGCCCAGTACTCGAACAGCGTCCGCTTGGCACCCCAGGCCGCCTCGTCCAGCACATCGACCGGGTAGGCGCCAAGACGCGAGAACAGCGGCATGTAGTGCGCCCGCACCAGCACACTGACGGAATCGATCTGAAGCAAACCGGTACGTTTCAGCAGACGGCCGAGATGGCCGCGCTGAAACGCACCTCCGTCGAGCCTCGGCTTGCCGAAGCCCTGCGCCGCCAACGCTATGCGCCGAGCTTCCTTGAGCGACAGCTTCAATCGGGCACGCGTCCGCCCAGTTCGTCTTCGATATGCACGCGGATGATCTCGTCGAACGACTGCTCCGCCGTGAAGCCAAGCGACGCCGCCCGGCTGGTATCGAAATCGCGTGCCCAGCCGCTCACGATCTTCATGATCATCGGGTCCGGCTCGCGCCGGATCAACTTGACGGCCTTCTCGCCCGCCACCCGGCGCAGCGCCTCGATCTGCTCACCGACCGTCGCGGACAGCCCTGGCATCGACAGGTTGCGCCGCCAGCCAAGCTGACCCAGGTCCATGGTGGCCGCGTGCAGCAGGAACCCGACGGCGGAACGCGGGCTGGCGTGCCAGTGCCGGACATCCTCCGATACCGGCAGCACCGCTTCCTGCCCGACCAACGGTTCGCGCAAGATGTTGGAGAAGAAACCCGACGCCGCCTTGTTCGGCTTGCCCGGACGGATGCAGATGGTCGGCAGCCTGATGCCGATGCCGTCGAAGAAGCCCCGCCTGGAATAGTCGCTCAGCAGCAGTTCCCCGATGGCCTTCTGCGTCCCGTAGCTGGTCAGCGGCGTCGTGAAGAACTCGTCGCCGATCTTCTCTGGGAAAGGTGCTCCGAAGACCGCGATGGAGGACGAGAACACGAGACGCGGCTTATAATGCGACTTCCCATTTTCCGGCCGGCCGTTCTCCAACCGGATCGCGTCGAACAGGAAGCGGGTGCCATCCAGGTTGATGGCGTAGCCCTTGTTGAAGTCGGCTTCCGCCTCCCCCGACACGATGGCGGCGAGATGGAAGATGGCATCGGGCCGGCTGGCGACCAGCTTATCCACCTCCCCCGGCTTGGAGATATCGACCGCGACTGTTCTCGCTTCCCCCTTGAAGCCCTTGGGTGTCGGCGGGACGATGACATCGGCCAGCGTCAACCCGGTCACCTCGTTGTCGCCCAGCCGACCGTCGGCGACCAGTCTGTCGGTCAGCTTGCGGCCAACCATGCCAGCCGCGCCAATGATGAGAATATGCATGATGTCCTGCGACTTTGTTCATTGGGAACCCGGTCATGTCAGGCTGTCTCGCCGGGCTTCGCGAATGACTATAAGAGTATGTGCCGCAAGCCTCCAGGGATATTCCCCTTCCCGCGCTATTCGAAGATCAGCGACGTGATGCGCCTGTCCTGGCTGTCCTTGCCGACCGCAACCGTCCCTGCGGTATTCGCCGGCTTCTGGAAAGTACCGCTGGCCGTCAAACCGTTCTCACATCGGAGGAACCAGTTTCCAACACCTTTGTCATAAAACCCGTAATTTCCAGCGCACTTCACTTTGTCCGGCAGTGCCATCTCGATCGTGCCGTTCCGTCCGTTTTCTTCGAACCGCAATGTGGCGTTCATCGAAGACGCATATCCTTCCCAGGTGAAGGCCAACTGTCTGACGCCGACCAGCGTATCTCCCCGCCTGACCGTTGAAGCCGGTTGAGCAGCCGGAGGACGGACAGGCTCATTGTTCCATACGTACTTGCCGCCGGAAGCATACAGGACACATTTGCTTCCCTGACTCTTCATTGAGCACGAAGTCACAGCCGAACTTTCGTCCATGACGGAACATGGCGCTTGGGCACAGATTTTCTCAACCGAAGTCCTGCCATCCAGTGATACCGCGAAGGTACTTGCCGGGCCTTTCGCCGCCCAGTCGTGCAGGTTCTGTTCGACCGTGGGACTGACGGTCAGCGGACCGGTGGCCCTAGGGATCTCGACCGCGCACCCCGCTGAAAACATCAGGCTCAAGCCACCTGCCACGAGGGCACCCAATTTGCCGAGTTGACGCATCTTGACCCTCATGAAGCCCAACGATTTTATCTATCTATTGGAGTAAACTATATTTGGAGAGCGATAGCGCCGCCATAAGCACGGTATGAGCCGAGCATGCGGCAAATACGCACCGCGGAGTGCCGGCCTCATCCACTCATATCATCGATCGCAAAAAAGAAGGCGCCGTCGATACGACGGCGCCACTTCGCTTTGGACTTCTCCGGCCGACGAAGGTCCGCTGATGTCATCCAAGCTTTATCCGCTACACGTCCTCAACCGTAACCGCCTCGCCATCCAGGTAGTCGCCATCCTGAAGGTGACCACCCTCGCCTTCCAGCTCGCGGATGCGGTCTTCGACTTCGGCCAAGGCCTGACGCAGCCGGTCGCGTTGCGCCTTCAGACGGCGAAGATCCAGGCCGGTCTGGCGCGGGCGGGACGAGCGCTGGATACGCTTGAACTCGATGATGTCCTTGCGGCCGATGTCGGGCCGGACGATGCCCTGTGCGCGAGCGCGCTTGATCTCTTCGTTCGACAGCGTGGTCAACTGATACGCGATCGAGTATGACGGCGGGATTTCATCTTCGGAAAGCTTCTTGTCCTCGACCGCCCGTGCGATGGCGATCATCTGGCTCGCGATCGGCCGCGAAAAGGGCAAGCCCTCGACAAGGGATTCGAACCGCCCAGGATACGGCTCCAGTTTCTCGAGCGCGTTCATCAAGTTCCGGCCGATAGCCAAAACCCGCTGCCGGGTCTCCTTCCACAACCGTTCAAGGTGCTCGCGAAAGGCATCCGGTTCGTCCAGCGGATCGACGATCCGGTCCAGGTCGCTTTCTACAACAGCGGGAGGAGTAGCAGGCGGAGCCTCGCTAGCTCCACCGATGAACGACAGCATCCGCGAATCCGCGACAGCCCCTTTTTTCTTGGCTTCACGCAGACTGACCATCAGAGCCTCATCTCGTTGCGAATGAAATGCCACAACCCCATGCAGTCGTCGCGACCGCTGGCATTGTCGATGTCCACAGCCGAAAGGCCCTGGTCGGCGAAATTATGGATGTTCTCCAAATCCGGGATCTCGGCGGGGCACAGCCGGCCTTCCTTCAACAGGAGCTTCTTGGCCTCGCGGAAGGCGACCGTGCTCCGTTTGACCCGGTTCATGACGAAGGCGGCTTCCTTGCCATGGTGCTTCATCACGCCCATCCACGGGATGGTGGACCGCCGGTCGTCGAACGTAGCCCCGGTCGGGATCAGCACGAAGTCGGCCAGCCCGATCAGCGCCACGAACTGGTCGCGATAGGCCTGAACGGCGTTGGGCGTATCGATGATGATCAGGTCGTAGCCGACGGCATTGGTGATCTGCTCAGCCGCGTGATCCATATCGACGGCGATGCAATCGATTGGAGCCAGACTCTCGTAGCCCGATGCCTCTCGCAGTTCATGCCACGCGGCGAGACTGCCTTGCGCATCGGCATCGACCAGCAGGACCTTCAGCCCCGCGATACTGGCGGCAACCCCGATAATACGGGAACAGCCCGTCTTGCCCAATCCACCCTTGGGTCCGGAAACCAGCAACTTTTTCGGCGTCTTCGGCGCGGCCTCGGCTGCCGGCGCCGGGGCGGTTTTGGGCCGTTTCGACTTTGGCTTTTCAGCCACCGCTGCATCTGCCATCGCTCAACCCTCTGATGCTATAATGGCCGAGGTTTACAGGAAAGCGGGCAGGGGCGATAGATGGCGCGGGCGGTTCCGCATCATTAGTTTCATGAGTGTGGCCCGTTTACCCGGTAAACGGCACCACGTGCTTTTTGGAGCCGCCGTTTACCGGGTAAACGGCGAAACACTTCCAGCCCCATCGAAGCAAGGCAACGCCACGCAAATCTAATTAGTTGGCTAATCCTTCCCCCGGTGCTAGGGTCGCCCTGCTCCGCAGTCTTCCATCCTGGCTGGAATAATAATGCCCATCAACAGGCAGAACCGCTTCTTTTATCCCATTGACTGGCCGCAGCTTTCACACTCCATTCGTTTCAAGCGCGCTCGCGGTCTCTGCGAACGATGTGGCCGGAAGCATCTATCCAGGATACGAATACTTCCAGATGGCCGCTGGCTCGATGCGGTGGCCGGCGACACCTGGCGCGACCGCCACGGACACCAATGCTCATGGCCCGACATGGTCGAAATCAGCAAATCGAAGTTCAGCCGCGTCGTCCTGGCCTGCTGCCATAAGGACGCCAACCCCAGCAACAACAACCCGCGCAATCTGGCTGCCTGGTGTCAGTGGTGCCATCTGGACGCCGGCCGCGATTGGAACCGTCACCAGATGAGGATGACGGTCCAGATGCGGCGCTCGCTGGGCGATCTTTTCACGGGACCTTATGTCCGCTGGTAGCACCCGCGCCACGGACCAGCCGACGACGATAAATCCGACCATCTCAAGCAGGGCAGGGACGTCCGAACCGCCATGGATCTAGCAGCGCTGTTCTCCAGCATGACGGCAGTCATTGCTCCGGTCTTTCTGGTGGCGACCCTCGGTTTCTGCTGGATACGCGCCAACCTGCCCTACGACAGCGCGTTCATCACCACCTTCGCGGTAAACGTCTCGACCCCGTGCCTCGTCTTCTCGTCCCTTACCAAGACGGAAATCGCCGGAGACCAGTTGGGCATCATGGCGGCGGCGTCGATCGCATGCATCATGTTACCGGCGCTGGTCTCATACCCGCTGCTGCGCGCCGCGCGGATACCCTGGCGCGTCTATTTGCCGGCACTCAGCTTTCCCAATGCCGGAAATCTGGGCCTGCCGATTTGCTTCTTCGCCTTCGGACAGGAAGGTCTCAGCCTCGGCGTCATGTTCTTCGCCGCGATGGCGATAGGGCAGTTCACCTTCGGCCCGGCGATTGCCGCTGGAAAGTTCAGCTTCCGCCAGCTCGTCCGGACCCCGGTCCTCTACAGCGTCCTGCTCGCCCTTCTGATCCTGGCAACCCACGTCCAGGTTCCCCTGTGGATCTCCAATACGACGTCGCTGCTCGGCAACTGTGCCGTACCGCTGATGCTGTTCTCGCTGGGTGTCGCCCTCGCCCGCCTCCGGTTCGGCGGAACGACCCGCGCCATCATCATGTCGGCTCTTCGCCTGATCCTCGGCATCGCGGCGGGCTATGGCGTGTCATGGGCGATGGGCCTGGAAGGGGTGATGCGCGGCGTGACCATCCTGCAAAGCGCCATGCCGGTCGCCGTCTTCAACTACCTCTGGGCACTCCGCTACGACAACTCGCCGGAAGAAGTCGCCGCCATGGTGCTGGGCTCGACCGTCCTGGCCTTCCTGGTGATGCCGCTCCTGCTGCTGAACGTCATGTGACGCGCTCGACAAGCAAAAGAAAAGCCGGCCCTCATCTTTCACGATGAAGGCCGGCTTGGCACCAACACACCTTGCGCCGGGATCGCTCCCGGCCGCTGCGTCAGAACGGCGAGTCAGGGAAGTAGAAGTCCTTGGCGTTCTCCTTCGTGATCAGCACCGACGGAACGATGCTCGTCGCCGGCAGTGCCTCTCCCTTCAGCCGGGCTTCGGCCGTCAGCTTGATCGCCTCGTAAATGAACTTGGGCGAGTACGATACATTGGCCTGGATGCGCGGGTCCTTGCCGTCGATCAGCGTCTTGATCATGCCCTTCGACCCGGCGCCGCCGAAGACGATCTTGATGTCGTCCCGCTTGGCCTGCTCGATCGCCTTCAGCACACCAACCGCCATATCGTCATCGGCGGCCCAGACGGCGTCGATCTGCTTGAAGCGGGTCAGGTAGTCCTGCATCACCTTGAAAGCATCGTCGCGGTTCCAGTTGGCGTATTTGGCGTCCAGCAGCTTGATATCGGGATAGTCCTTCATGACGGAGTTGAAGGCATCCATCCGTTCGTTGTCCAGCGTCGTGGCGATGCCCCGCAGAGCCACGATGTTGCCCTTGCCGTCCAGCGCCTTGGCGAGATATTCGGCAGGGACCTTGCCGAAGGCAGTGTTGTCGCCGGAGATATAGGCGTCCTGGGCGCTGGTATCCGTCAGGCCACGGTCCACCACCGTCACATAGACGCCCTTGCTCTTGACCTGGGCCACCGGCTTGGTCAAGGCGGCGGACTCGAACGGGAAGATCACCAGCGCATTGATCTTGTTCGCCGTCACCAAGTCCTGAAGCTGGTTCGCCTGTTCACCGGCATTCGCCGCCGTCTTGATCGTGACCTTCAGGTCCTTATGCTCCTTCTCCAATTCCGCCTTCGCGGCATTGGCCCACCAAACGATGCCCGCCGTGAAGCTGTGGGTGGCAGCCGGAATGGCGACTCCCAGATTGACCTTGTTCTGAGCGAAGGCCGCCGCCGGCGCTCCCAGTGCCACCACACTAGCGGCAAGGCCGAATATGGCTGATTTTATGCTCATTTTATCTTTCCTCCCTTTGATCGTTTATGTCCGCGATCGCTCATTTCCGCCTTTGCAGGAACGCCACGATGATGATGACGAAGCCCTGCACGGCCGCATTCAGATAGACGCTGATGATGCTGGTCAGGTTCAGGATGTTGCTGATGACCGACAGCAGGATTGCGCCGACGACTGTCCCGATGATGCTGCCCGAACCACCCTTCAGCGCGGTCCCCCCGACGATTACCGCCGCAATCGCCTCCAACTCCCACAGCAACCCCGTAGTGGGGGAGGCGGAACCGAGTCGGGGGACATAGAGCAGCGTGGCGATGCCGACGCAGGCGCCCAGCAGCCCATAGGTCAGCACCTTGATCCTGTCCACATCGACCGCCGCGTAGCGGGCGACCTGCTCGTTGGACCCGATCGCCTGGACGTAGCGGCCGAAAGCCGTCCGGTTCAGGATCACCCCTCCCGCGACCGCCACCAGCAGGAACACCCAGACCGGGATCGGTACCCCCGCCAGACTGGTGTAGTAGACGGGGCTGTAGACGTCG
>DASQKT010000630.1:0-3067 GCA_035630415.1 Skermanella sp. | reverse complement strand
GCCGGGAACAGGCGCCAGCCGACTTTGGTGGACAGCACGATGTCCTCGCCGCGCACGCTCCGCAGCCAGCCGCCGACGCGGTGCTCGCTGAGGCCGTGGCCGTAGAGCGGGGCGGTATCCACATAGCGCACACCGGCGTTATGGCTCGCCTCGAGCGCTTCCATGGCGGCCTTGTCGTCTATCGCGCGGTACATGTTGCCGAGCGAGGTTCCGCCGAAGCCGAACACCGTCAGCGAGACATCGGTACGACCCAGTTTCCGTCGTTCGAGTTCCATGTCATCCTCCCTGAGCAGTTGTTAACCAGTTTTGCCGTCGATCAATATCACGCGAGCGGGCCGCCAAGAGCCCGAACCACAGGGAAGGAAGATCCAGTCATGCTCAAGCTCCTCGATCCGCTGCTCAGCGGTCCGCTCCTTCAGATCCTTGCCGATATGGGGCACGGCGACGAGATCGTCATCGTCGATGCGAACTATCCGGCAACGGCCAATGCCAAACGTCTGGTAAGGCTGGATGGCATCACCGCGACGGCGGCGCTGAAGGCGGTGGTGTCGCTGCTGCCGCTGGACGACTTCGTCGAGGCGCCCGCCGCCGTCATGACTCCCGCGACCGGGAGGCCGCCCGTGCTGGACGAGTTCCAGGCCCTGATCGACGGTGCCGAGGGTAAGTCGATCAAGGTAACGGAGATGGAGCGGTTCGCCTTCTACGAGCGCGCCCGTGGCGCTTACGCCATGATCGCGACGGGAGAGCGGAGGCTTTACGGCAACATCATCCTGGTGAAAGGGGTGATCAGGCCGGAGGAGTGAGGCCGGGCTACTTCCAGCCTTTTTTGGACAATAAAATGCATATCTCGGTATGGTGTATAGTCGCCACGGATATCACATACCGGTGATCTACAGGTGATATGCACATCCGATACTGCTCCATATGCGTGTTTGTCGTGTTTTCCCCTGGGCGATAGCCTTACTCATCCAGACGGTGCCGTCCGGCGCCGTTCGCTCCTTGGATAATCTCAGAGGACGAGCGCATGCAGGTCATCCTGGCCCAACCCCGAGGCTTCTGCGCCGGCGTCGAGCGGGCGATAGAGATCGTCGAGAGGGCCTTGACGCTTTATGGCCCCCCTATCTACGTCAGGCATGAAATCGTCCACAATGGCCACGTCGTCGAGCGGCTGCGCGCCAAGGGCGTGCGGTTCGTCGAGGAGGTGGAGGAGGTGCCTCCCGGCAGCGTCACCATCTTCAGCGCCCACGGCGTTTCGCTGGCGGTGGACGATGCCGCCAGGGCGCGTGGTCTGAAGGTGATCGACGCGACCTGCCCGCTGGTTGCCCGCGTCCACCTGGAAGGCGCACGCTATGCCAGGCAGGGCAGGGACGTCGTGCTGATCGGCCATGCCGGACATGCGGAAGTCGAAGGCACGCTCGGCCGGCTGTCCGGCCCGGTCCATCTCGTGGCCTCGGCCGAGGATGTGGCGGACCTGAAGGTGGAGCGGCCCGACCATGTCGCCTACATCACCCAGACCACGCTGAGCGTCGATGACACCCGTGGCATCATCGACGCGCTGAAGGCGCGGTTTCCCCTGATCGTCGGCCCCGATACCGCCGACATCTGCTACGCCACCCAGAACCGCCAGCGGGCGGTGCTGGAACTGGCGCCCAAGGTCGATCTGATACTGGTGGTCGGGGCGGCGAACAGCTCCAACTCCAACCGCCTGCGCGAGATCGCCGAAATGGCCGGAGTGCCGGCCTACCTGATCGTGGATGCTTCGGCGCTCGATCCCGGCTGGCTGGACGGCGTGTCGGCGGTGGGGGTCACCGCCGGCGCTTCCGCTCCGGAAGACCTCGTCCAGGAGGTCGTCGCATTGTTGAAACAGCGCGGCGGCGGGGTGTGGGTCAGCACCTTGCCCGGCATCGAGGAAGCGCTGCGCTTCCGTCTGCCGGTCGAACTCGAACCGTCCGCCGTGTCCCAGGTTGCCATCCCTCCCGTTGCCGAGTGAGCTGAAATGGCCGTTCCTTTGCTGCAATCCGCTATGGTCGGCGCCTATGTCGTTGGCCGCCACCTGCGCGGCGTGAAACGTTACCCGCTGGTCCTGATGCTGGAACCCCTGTTCCGCTGCAATCTCGCCTGTGCCGGCTGCGGCAAGATCGATTACCCCGCCCCGCTGCTGAACCGCCGCCTGAGCGTGGACGAATGCCTGGACGCGGCACGCGACTGCGGCGCTCCCGTCGTCTCCATCGCGGGCGGCGAGCCGCTGCTTCATGCGGAAATGGCTCAGGTCGTCCAGGGCCTGATCAAGCAGCGGCGCTTCGTCTACCTTTGCACCAATGCGCTGCTGATGGAAAAGCGCATGGACCAGTACAAGCCGAGCCCGTTCTTCACATGGTCGGTCCACCTGGACGGCAGCCGGGAAGAGCACGACGCGGCGGTATGCCAGGGCGGCGTCTACGACCGGGCGGTCGCGGCGATCAAGGAGGCCAAGAAGCGGGGCTTCCGCGTCAACATCAACTGCACGCTGTTCGACGGCGCCGAGCCGGACAAGGTCGCCGACTTCTTCACGGAGGCGATGGCCGCCGGGATCGACGGCATCACCGTGTCGCCCGGCTACGCCTATGAGCGGGCGCCCGATCAGGCACACTTCCTGAACCGGCAGCGGACCAAGCAGCTCTTCCGCGATATCTTCAAGCGGGGCGAGGGCAAGAAATGGCAGTTCAGCCAGTCGCCCCTGTTCCTGGACTTCCTGGCCGGCAACCAGACCTACCAGTGCAGCCCGTGGGGCAACCCGACCCGCAACATCTTCGGCTGGCAGCGGCCTTGCTACCTGCTGGGCGAAGGTTACGCCAAGACCTACCGCGAGCTGATGGACGGCACCGACTGGGACGCCTACGGCACCGGCAACTACGAGAAATGCGCCGATTGCATGGTCCATAGCGGTTATGAGGCGACGGCGGTGGCGGATACCATACGCAACCCGCTGAAGGCGCTGGCGGTGGTCCGGAAGGGTGTGAGAACGGAAGGCGAGATGGCGCCGGAAATCCCGCTCGACCGCCAGCGCCCGGCGGAATACGTCTTCTCC
>DASQKT010000629.1:0-2312 GCA_035630415.1 Skermanella sp. | reverse complement strand
TGGCGGGCATCGTCGGACAACTCGTCCAGCAGGGGGATGATCGCCTGCTTGCAGGGATAGGTGATGTTGAGGCCGTTGAAGCCCATCCGCTTTGCGGCGGTCAGCAACTCGGGCAGGGCTTCGACACCAAGGCCTAGCTTGTCGATGTCGATGATCTTGTAAATGTAGCGCACATCCTGCTCGGCGCCTTCGCGCTCATGCATAGACGGCGTGCGCGACGCCTGGATGCCGGACCCGATCAGGCCGGCAAGGAAAGCTGGTTGGCTCGACGTGTTCGCCATGACATTCACGCTCCAAACCGCTTGGCGAGGTGTTGAAGGGCCAGTTGATAGCCGTGTGTCCCGAAGCCGCAGATCACGCCGGCGGCGAGGCTGGAAACATAGGAGTGGTGCCGGAACTCCTCGCGACGATGGATGTTTGAAATATGCACCTCCAGGATCGGGCAGGTGCAGGCGGCGAGGGCATCCATCACCGCGACCGATGTATGGGACCAGGCGGCGGGATTGATGACGATGGCGTCGGCGCTTTCGCGCGCTTCGTGAATCCAGTCGATCAACTGGAATTCGGCGTTGGTCTGCCGGAATTCGATCGTGAAGCCGAGTTCGTTTCCGACCCGGCGGCAATCGGCTTCCACGTCGGCGAGGGTTTCGCGTCCGTAGATTTCCGGCTGGCGCTTGCCGAGCAGGTTCAGATTAGGGCCGTTGAGGACGAATATGGTATGTGCCATTGAAGTGCTCCAGGCTGAGCAGCATGGGCTTAGCGCTACGGCACGCCGGAGAGTTGTCCCGGCTGTCTGCTGGCCGTCGCGGCTAGATGGTCCTCCCAAACCGCCTGATTTTTTTCTTGCGACAAAATGAACGGACTGGTACGTTCGTGTCAAGCAGAAATGTACGAACTGGTACGTTCATAAGAATCGGGTAGGCGGCTCTCTTCAGAAAGAGGTGCTGGAAGCCCTGATCGCGGAGGAGGAAACGATGGTCGAAGAACCGTCAGGCGTGTTCCAGCGAGCACGAAGCCGACGCAGCGTCATTTCCCTTGCAGTCAAAACAGCGGCTTCCGGTCTTCGATAGATTGGAAAAAACAGTCATTCCGACCGCTCGCCAGTGATGCGTGTTGGAAACCCGTCCCCGGACCTCTTCCAGACCAGCGACGTAAGTGGATTTGACGACGATGACCGAACAGCATTTCTCCTTCGCCAAGTCGATCGCCACCGTATCCCTCAGCGGCACCTTGCCGGAGAAGCTGGAGGCGGCGGCAGCCGTCGGGTTCGATGGGGTGGAAATTTTTGAAAACGACCTGCTGACCTATGATGGGTCGCCGGCCGATATCAGGCGGATCGCCGAAGGACTGGGGCTTGCGATCACCATCTTCCAGCCGTTCCGCGATTTCGAGGCTATGCCCGAGAATATCCGCGTACGCAACCTCGATCGTGCCGAGCGCAAGTTCGATATCATGCAGGCACTGGGGACCGATCTGGTTCTGGTGTGCAGCAACGTTCAGCCCAGCGCCATCGACGACGATGCCAAAGCGGCGGCCGATCTGGCGGAAATGGCGGAACGGGCAGCGCGGCGCGGCCTGCGCGTCGGGTACGAGGCGCTGGCCTGGGGCCGGCACGTCAACACTTGGAAACACGCCTGGGATATCGTCCAGAAGGCCGATCATCCGGCGCTCGGCCTGATCGTGGACAGCTTCCACACTCTGTCGATCAACGACGATCCCGCCGGGATCGCCGAGGTGCCTGGCGACAGGATCTTCTTCGTCCAGCTGGCCGACGCGCCGCTGATGAAGATGGACGTGCTGTCCTGGAGCCGTCATTTCAGAAACTTCCCCGGACAGGGCGAATTGCCGGTCGACAACTTCCTGCGCGCCGTCCTGGCGAGCGGATACCGTGGACCCTTGTCGCTGGAGATCTTCAACGACGATTTCCGGACGGCTCCGGCTCGGCAGACTGCCCGCGACGGACTGCGCTCGCTGATCCTGTCGGAAGCGAAGGCGGGATACGGCAAGGGCCTGCCGGAGCCGCCGGCCTTCGACGGCTTCGAGTTCCTCGAATTCGCGGTGGACGAGCAGGCGAAGGAGGATCTGGCGGCATTCCTCGGCAGCCTGGGCTTTCGGCACGCCGGGCGGCACCGTTCAAAATCGGTCGAACTGTACCGTCAGGGACGCGTCAATCTGGTCCTCAACAGCGAGCCGGACAGCGCCGCGTCCGAGCACTTCCAGATGCACGGCCCCTCGGTCTGCGCCATGGCGCTTCGGGTCGATGACGCCGACAAGGCGGTCGATCGCGCTGAAGCCCTGCTCTACGGGACTTG
>DASQKT010000628.1:0-2050 GCA_035630415.1 Skermanella sp. | reverse complement strand
GTGACGGTCGGCGGCACGGCGGCGAAGCCGATCATCGGCGGCGGACTCAAGCTGGTGAACGGGACGCTGGACCTGCTGACGAAGCGGTTCGACTTTACCCAGGCCAATGTCGATTTCGTCGGCGACGGCAGCACCGATCCTGTTCTGGACGTCACCGCCACCGCCAAGGCGACCGACATCACGGCCCAGGTCGTGGTCACGGGCCGGGCTTCCGCTCCCAAGATTACGCTCACCTCCACGCCGGAACTGCCCCAGGACGAAGTCCTGGCCCGCGTCCTGTTCAACAAGGGGTTCAGCGACCTGAGCGCTTTCGAAGCGATCCAACTCGCCCAATCCATCGGCCAGCTCGCTGGTATCGGCGGCGGCCCAGGCATACTCGACAGCGTGCGCAACACGCTGGGTATCGACCGGCTGGAACTGCTCGGCGGCGGGGAGGGCGAAGGCTTGTCCGGTGCCGGAGTAGCGGCAGGCCGCTACGTCTCCCGCGACGTCTATGTCGGCGCCGAACAGCGGGTCGGCGAGGCCGGCAGCCGCGTGGTGGTCGAGATCGACATGACCGACAATCTCAAGGTCCGCACCGACATCGGCACGAACTCGGGCGCCGGCGTCGGCGTGCTGTACGAGTGGGAGTATTGAGGGCAATGCCGGGGATCGGGCGCTTGGTCGAACTGCTGAGGGGCGAGCGGCCGGTCCGCAACCTTGCCGGCCGCCTGCTCTGGCAGACCGGGCTGTGCCGCCGCTTCACGATCCGGAAGGACGGCTACAGGTTGCGGTTCTTCCCGTCCTCCGTCTCCTGCGCCTATTGGATCGACCCGGACGCCCGCGCCGACGACGAGCGCGTCGTGACGCGGCTGCTCGATCCGGGCGGGACCTATGTCGATGTCGGCGCGAATGTCGGCACCCTGGCCGCCGCAGCGGCGGCCAGGGTTGGTCCTTCGGGCCGGGTCGTCGCGGTGGAGGCGAACCCGACCATCGCCGGCTTCCTGCAGGAGAACATGCAGTTGAACGGCTTCGGCCATGTGCAGGTCCATAACCGCGCCGTTGGCTCGGCTCCCGGCACGATCCGGGTGTCCCAGCGGCGGGCCGATGACATGAACTTCGTCTCCGCAGAGGGTGACGGAGTCACGGTGGAGATGACGACGCTGGACGATCTGGCCGGCGATCTCGGCTCCATCGACCTGCTGAAGATCGACGTCGAGGGCTTCGAGAAGTTCGTTCTGGAAGGCGCAGCCAGGACGCTGGCAGCGGCCAGGAACGTCTATATCGAGCTTTTCGACGAAAACTTCGCCCGCTACGGCTACGGCTCCCGCGAGATCCTGGACCGGCTGAAAGCCGCCGGCTTCACCTGCCTCACGGTCCAGCCGGACGGCAGCCTGAGCGCGGACGAGCCCGACACGACCCTGTGCCTCAACGTGCTGGCGACTCGCGACGCCAACGCTCTGGAGCGTCGCGGGTTCCGCATGCCGGCGTCCGTCAAATACTCAAGCGCTTGAAGATCGGTTCCGGGATGTTGCGGATGATCGTCATGATGATCCACCAGAAGGCGGGGAAGTAGCGGACCTCCGCACCCTTGGCGGCATAGCGCAGGCAGGCGCGGGCGCAGTCCTGGGGAGAAGCCACCAGGAACAGCCCCGGCATTCCCCAGGTCATGGTCGTGTCGATGAACCCCGGCTTGACCGTCGTCACCGTCACTCCGGCACGGAACAGCCGTGCACGCAGACCTTGCAGATAGGCGTGAAGGCCCGCCTTGGCCGATCCGTAGACGTAGTTCTTGATCCGTCCGCGATCACCCGCGACGGAACCGAGCACGACGACATGCCCCTTGCCCTGAGCCTCCAGCTTAGGCGCCAGCCGGTGCAGCACCGATACCGCTCCGGCATATGTGGCCTGAATGGTCCGTTGCGCCTGATCCGGATCGCGGTCGATGGCCGCCTGATCGGGCATCAGCCCGAACGCCAGGAAGACGTTGAGGGGACCGCCGCCGAACTCCGCCGCCAGCTCCGCGCACCGCGCCACGAAAGCATCGTGGCTATCGACCGCCTCCGCGTCG
>DASQKT010000627.1:0-15434 GCA_035630415.1 Skermanella sp. | reverse complement strand
ATAGGTTTCCTGCAACCAGCGCAGGATGACGGAAGTATCGAGGCCGCCCGAATAGGCCAGCACGATTTTCTTGATGTCGCCGCTCATGTGGGTGCCCGTACAGTCCGAGTGTTTCAGTCCGAGAGTTGCTGTGCGAGGTGTCGCAAAACCGCCGGGACATTAGGGCTATCCGCGCCGGGCCGCAAGGCTGTCCGCTTTGTCATATGACGGAACCGGCCCTGACGGAACCGGACCCGCGCAACAAAGCGGTCGCGAGGCCGGTTGGACTCCGGCAGGGTATCGTTCCTGATTTTCCGATGTGACAAGGTGCGGTGTCGCCATGAAAACGGCTTTGGTAATCGGCGTGCTCGTCGCTCTTCTGGCGGCGGCCTTGGTGTTCGGCATCGCCGGATGGACGCTCGACGGCGCCGACGTGACTATCAGTCCGCACGGGATGCTGGCACTGATCCTAGGCGGCGTCGGCACCCTGGCATTGGGCGGAGGCCTGATGTTCCTGGTGTTCTACAGCAACCGGCGCGGCTACGACGACGCGGTGGACGACCGGCATCAGCGCAGGACTACCCAGAGTCCGCACGGCACCTGGACCCGATACGACGATCCGCCGACCTGACCGTCTTTACTGACGGGGTGCTGGAGTCCAGCCCTTGCGCCTGGCTTCTTCGTACCGGGGCCAGCGGACATAGGCGAACAGCCAGATCGCCAGCACGTTCAGGCCGGGCAGCACCAGCAGCAGCACCCAGAGCGGCTTGATCCCCAGCCGCGCCAGCAGGAACGAGCCTGCCGCAAGCGTCCATGTCAGCATGATGCCGATCACGATCAGCGACACGTTGGGATCGGTGTTGCGGAAGAAGGTGACGGTTTCGATCAGGTTGTCCATGACTTGTACCTTCTCCCTCAAGCCGTCCGGGGCTTCTTGCGTGGCGGCGGCTCGGGCTTCGGCGGCATCGTCGGCCATTTGGAATGGAACAGCACCAGCAGAACCAGCAACTGGCCGAGCAGCGGGATAACCACCGAGACGAAGGTCAGCAGCGACCAGACCGGGTTCAGCCCGGCACGGACGAAGATCCGCCACAGCGGCCAGAGCGAGGCGAGGCTGAGGATCAGGTTGAACCAGAACGGGTCGAAGAAGTACTGCACGGCGGTCTGTCCAACCTGAATTATTCGAGTGGCTGAGTTATTCGAGTGGCGGCAACAGTTCGATGAACCGGACGACGCTGTTAAAGCACCAGCCCGGCTTCCTTCTCCGCCACCATCAGCGCTACGGCGGCGCGGGCCGCCGCTTCCTCGGCCAGCCGGTCGGACGCGCGCTGCTTGACGCTGTCCGACTTCAACTGGCCGCAGGCCGCCATGATGTCCTCGCCGCGCGGGGTGCGCACGGGGCTGGCGAAGCCGGCATTGTTGATATAGTCGCCGAATGCCTGGATCGAGGCATTGGTCGAGCGCTCGAACGGCGCTCCCGGCCACGGATTGAACGGGATCAGGTTGATCTTGGACGGGATGTCCTTCAGCAGCCGGACCAGTTCGCGTGCGTCGGCAAGGCTGTCGTTGACGCCCTTCAGCATGACGTATTCGAAGGTGATCCGCCGCGCGTTGTTGATGCCGGGATAGGTCCGGCAGGCGTCCAGCAGTTCCTTGATCGGGTATTTCCGGTTCAGCGGCACGATCCGGTCGCGCAGCTCGTCGTTCACGGCATGCAGGCTGACCGCCAGATTGACGTTCAGCTCCTCGCCGCAGCGCCGCATCATCGGCACCACGCCCGAGGTGGACAGGGTAATCCGCCGCTTGGAAATGGCGATGCCTTCGCCGTCCATCACGATCTTCAGCGCCTTGGCGACGTTGTCGTAGTTATAGAGCGGCTCGCCCATGCCCATCATGACGATGTTGGTCAGCATGCGGCCTTCCTTGGGAGCCGGCCACTCGCCCAGCTGGTCGCGGGCATGCATGATCTGGCCCACGATCTCCGAAGGCTCCAGGTTGCGCACGAGCCGCTGGGTTCCGGTATGGCAGAACCGGCAGGTCAGCGTGCAGCCGACCTGGGAGGAAACGCACAGGGTGCCCCGGTCTTCTTCCGGGATGTGGACCGTCTCGAACTGCTGGCCGTCGGCCATCTTGAGCAGCCACTTGGCCGTGCCGTCCGATGATTTCAGGTCGCGGCTGACTTCCGGCCGGTCGATGAAGAAATGTTCAGCCAGTTGCTCGCGCACCGGCTTGGCCAGCGTCGTCATCACGTCGAACGTCGTGGCGCCGCGATGGTAGAGCCAGTGCCAGATCTGACGCGCCCGGAACGCCGGCAGGCCCAACGCGTTAAGCTCGGCCGCGAGTTCATCGCGGTCGAGCCCGATCAAATTCCGGCGCCCGTCAGCCCCCGAGGCTGCCGGCGCGAACATGCTTGCATGACTTGAAACACCCATGGCGCGCTAGATGGGGGTTTTCGGCGGTTCTGTCAAATGCTGCGTGGCCGAAAGACGCCCCGAAGCCGCGTAAACAGGGGCGATGCCGCCCCGCATCCTCAGCGCTTGACGTTGCAGGCCTTGTTGATCGCCTCGTAGGCCTGTGACGTGCCGGAAAGGCTGTAGGTGTCGGTCGTGGTGGTGCCGCGATTCGACGTGCCCTTGATGACCATGGCCGAACCGGTGCGGATCGCTTCGACCAGGGACTTGTCGGTCCGCTCGTCGCGCGCCCAGGCGGTGTCGCCGTCGGTGAACAGCTTGAAGTTCTGGTTACCGACGGCAACCGTCGCTTCGCTGTTGGGCTGATAGGTATAGCCGGTGGTCACGCTCACCACGTCCAGGCTCTTTTCCGCCGGACGGTGGGTGATCAGCACATAGATGTCGCCGCGCTGCTTGTAATTGCCTTCGTCCTTCTTGGGACGGCTCGACATGTAGCAGACCTTGTTGCCGTTCTCCTCGTACGAGAAGGCGTTCCAGTCGCGGAACGAGCCGAGCAACTGCGGCTCCGCCGCCATGGCGGTGCCGGTAGAGGCAAGCGCTGCAATAGCGAGGCAGAGTGCGGGGGCGAGGCTGGCGTAGCGGGAAAACGTGAATCGGCGGGTCATTGTGCAGGTGCGAAATGGTATCGGCATGGCGCCACACTATACAGGTTGAGGGAGGATTTCCAGCGCCCGTAGCGCCATTTGTCTGTGCTTAACTCCGTTGTGCCCTGATTTGGAAAAATTTTCGTTAACCAGTGATCCGGTGTGGCGGCCGCGCCGTAGAAATGGCTATGGAACACGCCGGAACTTTGCGGTCGCCGGCATGGCAGCCGCTGGCCGGGCTCATCTCGGGGCTTGTCTCGGCGGGGGTCTTCACCTTCTATAGGAACATGCCCGATGTCCCGTCCCCGGCCGTCATGGATGGCCGCCCGCTCGATGATCTTCTGGTCGCGATCGCACGCGACCGGGACAGGACGGCTTTCGGGCTGCTGTTCGGCCGGATGGCGCCTCGCTTGAAGGCCTATCTGCTGCGGTCGGGCGTCGGGGCGGCGCAGGCGGATGAACTGGTGCAGGAAGTCATGCTGATGGTCTGGCGCAGGGCCGGTACGTTCGATCCTGCCCGTGCCGTGGCATCCACCTGGATTTTCACGATCGCCCGCAACAAGCGAATCGACGCGATCCGGCACGACCGCCGGCCGGAGTTCGATCCGGAGGACCCGGCCCTGGTGCCGGCTCAGGCTCCCGCCGCCGACCGGTCGATCGAGACGGCGGAGGACTCCGCACGTCTGCGCGACGCGATCGGGAAGCTTCCCGTCGAACAGGCCGAACTTCTGCGACTCGCTTATTTCGAGGATCAGCCGCATACCATGATCGCCCAGCAACGGGGCCTGCCGCTCGGTACCGTCAAGTCGCGCCTCCGCCTCGCCATGGAGCGGTTGCGGCGCGACTTGGCGGGAAGTTGATGGGCACACGATGATGCGTCCAACCCATCAACTGCCGGTCCATCACCCAAGCCTGGAGCTGCTGCTCGACTACGCCGCCGGCTCGACCAGCGAGGCCGCCGGTCTGGCGCTCGCGACCCATCTGGCGCTTTGTCCCGAATGCCGCGAGGTGGTGGCGCAATTCGAGTCGGTCGGCGGCGCCCTGCTGGAGGAGATCCAGCCGGCCGCCATGCCGCCCGATGCATTGGACGACCTGCTGGCACGGCTGGACGAGCCGGTTCCAGCTCCCGCTCCGGCGTGCCGGTCTACCGCTGACGTCGATGCGCTCTGCCCGTTGCCTGAACCGCTGCGGAGTTACATTGGCGGCGATTTGCAGGCAATCCGCTGGAAGCAGGTCATGCGGGGCGTCGATCAGGTGGTTGTCGCCGTCGGCAGAGGCCGTACAGGCAAGGTCCGGGCACGGCTGCTGCGGATCGGTCCGGGTATCAGGATTCCGCGCCATACCCATGACGGCACCGAGATGACGCTGGTGCTGGCCGGCGGGTTCAGCGACGGGGACCGGCAATATCAGCGCGGTGATTTCAGTTTCAGCGACGGGGAAATCGATCACAGCCCCGTGGCCGACGACGATGGTGAGTGCCTTTGCCTGACCGTCACCGACGCGCCGCTGCGCCTGACGGGACCGCTGATGCGACTGCTGAACCCGTTCATCAGATTCTGAGCGCCGATCATCAAGGCCAGCCATCATTGGCAGACCCGCCAGCGGCCCATGTCCAGGTGGAAGTGGTCGCGGTGGGCGGCGTTGTAGTCGGGGCCGAGCACCGCGTTGAAGAAGCGGCAGGCGCCGTCGTTGACCTCGCGCAGGAAGGCTGCCTCCGCCGGGCGGTTGCCGTCCCAGTGGCGCGCCAGCGAAACGATCCGGCCATCGTCCAGCACGAACCCCCTGATATCGATCGCGTTGGCCGTCGCATGCTCGCTGCGCCGGCCCATCTCGCGGCCATAGACGTTCCGGCAGCTATAGGTGCCGACATGGTTGATCCGGGCGGCGCCGGTCCCCAGGTGCCGGCGCGCGGCGGGGTCCAGCACGTGGCGCTCGAACAGGTGGAGGGCCGCCACCAGCGGGCAGGTCGCGACGAACTTGTCGTTATAGGAGATGGAAGCCTGCTCGACGCGCGCCGTATCCACCAGCCCGCAGCCGTTCTCGATCTGCCGTTGCGGCTGGGGAGTGAAGCGGATGCCGGCCTTCTCCAGCGCCGCGAAGCAGGTCCCAGGCTCCTCGCGGAGACCGGCGAGTTGAATCCGGGTAAAGGCGCCCGGTTCCGCCGTCAAGTCCAGCGGCCCCCATGGGCTCCACGAAGGAGGCACCACGACGATACCAACATAGATCAAGGTCGTGGTGACACCCGCCATGATCCCGATAAGAAAAACCAGCAACTTTCCCATGGCGAGTACATATGGATCTATGAATTCTCCGTTCCAGATCGGTCGGCAACGCTACAGCTACTCGGCACGCTTCGGCCTTACGGCCGCCATAATCCGGAGCAGCCCTTTTTTGTCGCGTAGCCGGGGACTAAATGGGGGCGTTGTGTGTTTGATGCCGGAAAGCCAGCCCAACCGGGCAGGCCGCATCGGATCAGACGGGTCGTGAAGATCCACCGGCACCGCCAACGGCTCTGAAGGACCATGAACGACATATCGCTCCGCCCGCATTTCCATCGGCCGCTGACCGGTTTCGACCGTCGCCGCTTCCTGATCACCGCCGCCAGCGCCGGCGCCGCCGGGCTGTTGCCGGCCGGCTCCCTGCTGGCTCAGGACACGCCGCCGCCGGCCCAGCCTGCGACCCAGCCCGCTCCGGCCCCGCCGCCGCAATTCGGGTTCGAAGCCGTGCAGCAGGTCGCTCGCGATCTGGCGAAGCAGGGCTATTCCGACGATCGCGCCGAACTGCCGGAACCGCTCCGGAACCTCTCCTATGACCAGTACCGCGACATCCGGTTCAAGCCGGACCAGTCGCTCTGGCGCGGCCAGAAGCTGTTTCAGCTTCAGTTCTTCCATGTCGGATTCCTGTACCAGCAGCCGGTGCGGATCAACGTGATCAGCGGCGGACAGCCGGCTCCGGTGCCGTACCGGCCCGGCCTGTTCGACTATGGCGCCAACAATTTCGGCGACAAGCTGCCGGACGACCTCGGCTTCGCGGGGTTCCGCGTCCATTATCCGCTGCACCGTCCCGATTACTTCGATGAACTGGCGGTGTATCTCGGCGCCAGCTATTTCCGCATCCTTGGGCGGAACCAGATCTACGGTGCCTCGGCGCGCGGTCTGGCGGTCGATACCGCCGCCACCAGCGGCGAAGACTTCCCGCGTTTCCGGGAGTTCTGGATCGAGGAACCGGGCGCCGACGCCACCCGCCTGACGATCTACGCCCTGCTCGACAGCCGCAGCGCCACCGGCGCCTACCGTTTCGTGCTGACACCGGGTACCGATACGCAGGCGGAAGTGACGGCATCGGTCTATCCGCGCCGTGATATCGGCAAGCTGGGCATGGCGCCGCTGACCAGCATGTTCTTCTTCGGGGAGAACCGGGGGCGCGGCTTCGACGATTTCCGGCCGGAGGTCCACGACAGCGACGGCCTTCAGATGGAAACCGGCCAGGGCGAGTGGATCTGGCGTCCCCTGCTCAACCCGAAGGACCTACGCGTCTCCTCCTTCACCGACGAGAACCCGCGCCGGTTCGGCCTGATCCAGCGCGACCGCGACTTCCTGCATTACCAGGACTTGGAATCGTCCTATCACCGCCGGCCCAGCTACTGGGTCGAGCCGGTCGGCGACTGGGGCAAGGGCAGGGTGGAACTGGTCGAGATCCCGACCGACGAGGAGATCAACGACAACATCGTGGCGTACTGGGTGCCGGAACGGGCGGTGCGGGGGGGCGAAGGGCTGGATTTCAGCTACCGCCTGCGCTCCGTGCTGGACTCGCCGGAGAAGCCGCCGCTGGGCCGCGTCGTCTCGACCAAGATCGGCAGCTCGCGGGTGCCGGGCCGCTCCGACATGCCGCGCGAGGGCCGGCACTTCGTGCTCGACTTCGAGGGCGGCGACATCAGCGTCCTGCGCGCCGAGCAGCCGGTGGAAGCGGTGGTCACCACCAGTTCCGGCGAGCTGCGCCAGCCCATCGTCCAGAAGAACACCGAGACCGGTGGCTGGCGCGTCTTCTTCGACCTGCTGCCCGAAAACAAGCCGGCCGACCTGCGCTGCGTCCTGCGCATGCGCGGCCGGCCTTTGACTGAAACCTGGGTTTACCTGTGGTCACCGGGATGAGCGATCCTTCTTCCCCCCTCGATAGAGATCCAGCCCTCAGGGACAGGGCCGTTGCGGAACTGAGGCGCAAGGCGCTGTGGCGCCGGGGCCTGTATTTCGCGCTCGTTATTCTGTCCACGCTGGCCGGCTCCTACCTGATGGCCGACGTGCTCCGGGCCAACGGCTTCACCGGCATCGAGATGGCGATCCTGGTGCTGTTCACGATCAGCTTCGCCTGGATCTGCACGTCGTTTTGGACCGCCACCATCGGATTCCTGGTACGGCTGGCCGGGCGCGATCCCGCCGGGCTGGACCCGAACAAGCCCGTCGTCCTGACGACCCGCACCGCCATCATCATGCCGGTCTATAACGAGGACCCGACGCGGGTCTTCGCTGGGCTGGAAGCGACGTGGCGCTCGCTCCAGCGGACCGGAGAGGAGAACGAGCGGACCTTCGACCTCTTCATCCTCAGCGACACCCGCAAGCCGGAAATCGCGGAGGCCGAGGAGGCCGCTTGGGCGGCGCTGTGCCATCGGCTAAACGCGGAGGGCCGGATCTTCTACCGGCGGCGGGAAAGCAATATCGGCCGCAAGGCCGGCAATATCGCCGACTTCCTCCGGCAGTGGGGTCTCGCCTATGACCACATGCTGGTGCTGGACGCCGATAGCATCATGTCGGGCGATACCATGGTGGCGCTCGCCAAGCTGATGCAGGACAATCCCGGCACCGGCATCATCCAGACCCTTCCGGCCCCGGTGAACCAGGAAACCCTGTTCGGGCGCATCCTCCAGTTCGGCAGCCGGGTCTACGGTCCGGCGCTGGTCAGCGGGTTGTCGTGGTGGCAGTTGGGCGAAGGCAACTACTGGGGGCACAACGCGATCATTCGGACCAGCGCCTTCATCGAGCATTGCGGCCTGCCGACCCTGTCGGGGCAGGCCCCGCTGGGCGGCGAAATCCTCAGCCACGACTTTGTCGAGGCTGCCCTGATGCGCAGGGCCGGCTGGCAGGTTTGGATCGTGCCGGAGCTTGAAGGCAGCTACGAGGAACTGCCGCCCAACGTGCTCGACTACGCCGTCCGCGACCGGCGCTGGTGCCAGGGCAACCTTCAGCACCTGCGGCTGCTGCCGGCCAAGGGGCTGCATCCCTTAAGCCGCCTGCACCTGATCATGGGCGTGCTGGGCTACGTCTCCTCGCCGCTCTGGCTGATCCTGCTGACCCTCAGCACGGTCGATATCCTGACCCAGACCATCGTCGGCCATAATTACTTCGAGCCGGGCTACAACCTGTTCCCCGTCTGGCCGGTGTCGAAGGTGTCCGAAACGATTTCGCTGTTCCTCGTGACGATCGGCATCCTGCTGGTGCCCAAGGTCTACAGCCTGATCCTGACCATCGCCGACGGTCGCCTGCGCCGGGGCTTCGGCGGGACAGGCAAGCTGCTGCTCAGCGCCTTCCTGGAACTGCTGTTCTCGATGCTGCTGGCGCCGGCCATGATGCTGTTCCACACCCACTTCGTCGTGGCGACCTTGATGGGCCGCAGCGTCCAGTGGAATGCCCAGCCGCGCGGCGAGCGGGGACTGACCTTCCGCGAAGCGATGGGGCGCAATTGGGTCCATGTGGCGCTGGGCTTGGCCTGGGGCGCCCTGGTGCTCAACATAGCGCCGGACTTCTTCTGGTGGCTGGTGCCGGTGATCACGGGACTTGTCCTGTCGGTGGCCTTGACGGTATGGACCAGCCGGACCGATGTCGGCCAGTGGGCGCGGCGTGTCGGGCTGTTCCTGACGCCGGAGGAAACCGACCCGCCGCGCGAACTGCGCCGCCTTGCCGCCGCCGAAGCCGATCCTCCCGCACCCGCCGATCCCGCCGGTCTGGTCCGCGTGCCGCCGACCCGCCCCAGCGCCATCATGGAGCAAAGCCTGTCCACCTGGGCGCCTCCAGGGGGTATCGCTCCCGAGCGCCATGGCGTCGCTCACTGATGGGGAAGCTGAAGACGAAGAACCCCTGCATCGACATCTGCAAATACGATTCGGACAAGGTGTGCAAGGGCTGCGGCCGGACCAGGGCCGAGGTCAAGGACTGGAAGTTGTTCTCCGACGATAAGAAGGATGCGATCAACCGCCGCGTCCGGGAGAGTCATGGCAAGGAGCTGAAGAAAAAGAAGAAGTAGGTTGCCGTACGGTTAGGGTTGCGGTGGTTTCAAGACTTCCACCAGCAGCCGGGCCTGTGGGGAGAGTAGATCGAACCGCCGCAGGCAAATCGTCAGATGACGGAGCGCCCAGGCATCGGTCAGTGGGATCACCTGAATCGGCAGCGATGCGGCGCACCGTTGCGCCGCCGTCTCCGGCACTATCCCAAGTCCGACCCCCTGGGCAACGAGACGGCAGACCGCATCGAACCCAGCCATGCGGACGCGCAACTTCAGTGTCTTCCCCATACGCGCGGCATGGCGGCGGATATGTTCCTGCAAGGCGCGCTGCTGGTCCAGACCTACGAATTCGGCATCCAGGATCTCGCGGAAAGCGATGTGCCGAAACGCGGCGACCGGGTGGTCGCGAGGGGCCACGACCACCAGCCGGTCCACCCGGAACGGCAGGGTTTCCAGATCGCCGAAATCGACCCCACTCGCGACGATACCGATATCGGCAAGACCTTCCGCCACTCCCTCGATGATCCGGATGCTGGGTTTTTCTGTCAGATCGATGTCGATGTTGGAGTTGGCGACAAGGAAGGCGGCCAGCGGCTCAGGCAGGAATTCCGCCATCGCTGCCGAATTCGCCCATAGCCGTACGTGACCCTTCAACCCCTGCGTAAAAGCGCCCAATTCACCCCGCATCCGTTCCATCTGCTCCAGGACGGCTCGGGCGTGGAAAGCCAAAGTTTGCCCGGCTGGCGTCGTTTCGACCCCACGCCGTCCGCGTTCTAACAAGGGGACTCCCAACTCCTCTTCCATGCTGCGGATACGGGCGCTGGCCGATGCCAGCGCCAAGCCGGCGCGTTCGGCTCCCCTCGTGATGTTTGATGACTCCGCCACCAGCAGGAAAAGCCGGAGGTCAGTCAGGTCGAATCGCACGGTGGTATCCTCCAGGGGTTGAGATCAGCCTTCGGCCTGAACGAAGACTGACTGCGTAATTCCCACATTGTGCCCGATGGCTGGGTTGGTCAATCTCGGCTTTATCAGCCGGAGAACGCCATGTTTATCGCCACCATCGCTTTCCTGATCGCGGGCTTCGTCAAGGGTGTCATCGGTCTTGGACTACCGACCGTCGCAATCGGTCTGCTCGGTCTCGTCATGCCGCCCGCCGAAGCGGCGGCGTTGCTGGTGGTGCCGTCATTGGTGACCAATGTCTGGCAACTGGCGGCAGGTCCCAATTTCACGGCGCTGCTGCTGCGTCTCTGGCCAATGCTGTTGGGCATCTGTGCCGGCACATGGGTAGCGACGGCTGCGGGAGCGGGCATGCTGGCTATTGGCGAATCGGGCTATGCAGCCGGAGTGCTCGGCGTGGCATTGCTGGTCTACGCCTGTCTTGGACTTACCAGAATGCGTTTCCGGGTTCCGGCGCGGATCGAAACCCGCTTCTCATTCCTGGTCGGAGCCATCACGGGCGCCGTCACGGCGGCTACGGGAGTCTTCGTCATCCCGGCGGTCCCTTGGCTTCAGGCAATGGACCTGCGGAGGGACGATCTTATCCAGGCACTCGGCCTGTCGTTCCTGACTTCGACCATTGCGATGGCGGCAGGTCTGGCAGAAGGCGGCGCGTTCGACACGGCCATGGCCGGATCGTCCCTGCTCGCCTTGATCCCGGCACTCGGCGGAATGGCGCTCGGCCAGTGGGTGCGAACCCGCGTGCATCCCGATACATTCCGCCGCTGTTTCTTCATGGGATTGCTGGTGCTGGGCGGGCACTTGGCGTTGCAGCCGCTGCTCTGAAGGCCAGCCTGCCGGTGCTCTTTCGTCGGATTGACTTATATCATCTGGCGATATATTTATCTCCGAGAGGCTTTGGAAAAATCCTCCGTTGTTCAGGAGGCGTCCTGAATGACCGTCGGTGCCCAGGTATAGGAAATATATCCTTTATTCCCTTGGCGCCAAATAAAATGACTTATGAATCCGATATTTCAGAAAGTTCTATCTGATATCTGAATGTTCGCATAGCGATGCTTGGGTTTTGCTAATGGATCACACTAGAAAATTCTTCGCCGACCAGGATGGTCTAGTTTACGAATATGCGAATGGCTGTTGGTTCAAGATAGAGTGCCGGATGGTTGAACTTAGCCCAGAACGGCCGGCGGGATTGAAATACAGTCTCGCTTTGTTCGACTCGGACGACCGATGTCTGGTTCGTTACGACAACAGCCATGCGGTACATATTCATGACAGGGGACGTCCGATAGCGTACGACCATTGGCATCGCTTCAGCAATGGTACCTTGGTGCCCTATGACTTCAAGGACGTAGAAACCCTGCTCAAGGACTTCTACGAGGCAATCGATAAGTTCGTGAGCCCCTGAACAGTGATGCGGCTGCTTAATCCTCGAGCTGGACTCGTCAGGCGTTTTATTAGAAAGGGAGTTGATCCATGAGCCTCCGGGATCGTAACGATCGACAGTTGGAACATCCTGCTATCGGAATCGCTTCACCGGAAGCGATGAGACAACGGCTTTTTGCTGCCGCGCATGGCGAGAGTGTGTCCGGAGCCGGTGAGCCGAAGCATTGGATGTCGGCTGACACCTTGATGCGTCTGTTCACGCAGGACAATCTCGACCTGCTATCGGTAATCGAGCATGAGAAACCCCGTTCGGTTTCGGCGCTTGCCGAACGTGTCGGGCGGGAACAGGGCAACATTTCCCGCACGATTGCTAAGTTCGAGCGCGCCGGCATCCTCCGGCTTGTTGCCGATGGCCGGGAAAAGCGGCCGGAAATGGTTATCAGGAACCTTCGAATCGAGCTGGATCTTGCCAACAGCCGATGCATCGTGGTGACCGACGGCCAGATCGCCGCCGAATGATCCCTGAACTCTCCTGATCCGCTGCTGGGCTTTCGCCCAACAGCGTCTTGTCCTTCTGCCTACGCCTCCGTGCTGGCCCAGAGCATGTAGTTGGTGTCCAGGTCTCGGCGGTTCAGGGAGAACTCGTCGCGCAAGGGGTTGTAGGTGACGCCGGTAATGTCGCGCACCGCCACGCCGTAGGGGCGCAATCCTGCCGCAAGCTCCGACGGCTTGAGGAACTTGCGCCAGTCGTGGGTGCCCCTGGGAAGCCAGCGCAGCACGTATTCGGCTCCGACGATGGCCAGCGCGAAGGCCTTGGGCGTGCGGTTGATGGTCGCAAGGAACAGCATGCCGCCGGGTTCTAGCAATCCGCAGAGCGACTTCAGGAAAAGCGGCACGTCGGCGACGTGTTCGACCACTTCCAGCGCCAGCACCACGTCGAACTTCTCGCCGGCTTCGGCCAGGGCTTCCGCCGTGGTGGCGCGGTAATCGACCGCGACGCCCGACTCGGCGGCGTGCAGGCTGGCGACCTTGATGTTGCGCTCGGCGGCGTCGATGCCGACGACTTCCGCCCCGAGGCGCGCCAGCGGTTCCGCCAGCAGGCCGCCGCCGCAGCCGATATCGACGATGCGGAGGCCTTGCAGGGGCAGCGCGCCCGCCGGGTCGCGGCCGAACCGGGCACAGACCGCGTCGCGGATATAGCCGATGCGGATCGGATTGTACTTGTGCAGCGGCTTGAACTTGCCGCGAGGGTCCCACCATTCCGCCGCGATGGCGCTGAAGCGGGCGATCTCCCCGGCGTCCACCGTGGTGCCAGGACCGGGACCGCCCCTTGAAACGGTTTTTCCGGTGGCGGCGGAGGACGAAGCGCTGGAGGCGGTACTGGCGGTAGACATGGGTATGTTCCTGGATGCGGCTTATGCCGGATGCGACCGGTAGTCAGTCTGGGCAAGCTTGCTTCGCTTCCCCCGAGATAGTATGGATACCCCGCCTTGCTCCGGCAATGGAACCGCCTGTTCACCGGTCCCCGATCAAAAAAGATCTCGGGACCGATCTGGCTTGGTACTAACGGCGGATCGACCGGGCGGCACGCTTACCGGTCAGGTTGGGGCTACAGTTTCAGGGTTACAGTTTCAGGGTAACAGGGCGGCTATACGGCAATGGCGCGGATCGTTCTCAAATTCGGCGGCACATCGGTCGGCGACATCGACCGCATCAAGAATGTGGCGCGCAAGGTCAAGGTGGAAGTCGATGCCGGCCATCAGGTCGCCGTCGTCGTATCGGCCATGTCCGGCGTCACCAACAAGCTGGTGGAATATTGCGCCGGCATCAGCCCGCTGCACGATGCGCGGGAATACGATGCCGTCGTGGCCTCCGGTGAGCAGGTGACCAGCGGCCTGACCGCCCTGGCCTTGCAGGAGCTTGGCATCACCGCCCGCTCCTGGCAGGGCTGGCAGATCCCGATCCGGACCGACGACGTCCACGCCAAGGCGCGCATCGGCACCATCGAAACGGAAGAGCTGGAGCGCCGCCTGTCCACGGGCGAAGTCGCCGTCATCGCCGGCTTCCAGGGCCTGTCGCCGAACAACCGGATCACCACGCTGGGCCGGGGCGGTTCCGACACCTCGGCGGTGGCGCTGGCCGCCGCCATCAAGGCCGACCGTTGCGATATCTATACGGACGTCGACGGCGTCTATACGACCGATCCCCGGATCGTGTCGAAGGCGCGCAAACTGTCCAAGATCACTTATGAAGAAATGCTGGAAATGGCGTCGCTGGGCGCCAAGGTCCTGCAAACCCGCTCGGTCGAGATGGCCATGAAGCATGGCGTCCGGGTGCAGGTGCTTTCCAGTTTTGACAAGGCGTCCGGCAGCGATCTGCCCGGCACTCTGGTTGTGGACGAGGACGAAATCGTGGAACAGGAACTGGTCAGCGGCATCGCCTATAGCCGAGACGAAGCGAAGATCACCCTTGTCGGCGTCGCCGACCGGCCCGGCGTCGCCGCCGGCCTGTTCGGTCCGCTGGCCGATGCGTCGGTCAACGTCGACATGATCGTGCAGAACGTGTCCGAGGACGGCGCCAGCACCGACATCACCTTCACCGTGTCGAAGGGCGACCTGGAACGGGCGCGCGGGGTGCTCGAAGCCTCCAAGGATGAGTTGCAGTACCGCCGCCTGCTGGCCGACAGCAATGTCGTCAAGGTGTCGGTGATCGGCGTCGGCATGCGCAGCCATGCCGGCGTCGCCCAGCGCATGTTCAAGACGCTGGCCGACAAGGGCATCAACATCCAGGTCATCTCGACGTCGGAGATCAAGGTCAGCGTCCTGATCGCCGAGGAATACACCGAACTGGCCCTGCGCGCTCTCCACACCGCCTACGGCCTGGACGCCGCCTGACCGGCGCCTCAGGCGCGCCGGCGGCAGGCTTCGCCTGATGATAGTGAGCGCAACGATGGTGAACCCAGGGATGGCCCGGCCATGACCATAGCCGAAGACCAGACACGGGATGCGCGCGTCCGGCTCGACCGGCTGTGGAGCAGGGGGCGCGCGTTCCTGGGTACCGAGTTCGCCATCATGGGCGGCGCCATGACCTGGGTGTCGGAGCGCAACCTTGTCGCCGCCATCTCCAACGGCGGCGGCTTCGGCGTCCTGGCCTCCGGCTCCATGTCGCCGGACCAGCTCGACGCCGAGATCGCCGGCACCAGGGAACGCACGTCCAAGCCCTTCGGCGTCAACCTGATTACCATGCACCCGCGCCTGGACGACCTGATCGGTGTCTGTGCCGATCGGCGGGTCGGTCATGTCGTTCTGGCCGGCGGTCTGCCGCCGTCCGCCGCCGTCCGGCGGGTCAGGGAGATGGGAGCCAAGGTCGTCTGCTTCGCGCCGACGGCGGCTATCGCCCGCAAGCTGGTGAAAAGCGGCGCCGACGCCATCGTGATCGAGGGGATGGAGGCGGGCGGCCATATCGGGCCGGTTTCCACATCCGTCCTGGCTCAGGAAATCCTGCCCGTCGTATCCGATGTGCCGGTCTTCGTGGCGGGGGGCATCGGCCGGGGTGAAGCGATCCTGTCCTATCTGGAGATGGGGGCTTCCGGCGTGCAGCTTGGCACCCGGTTCGTCTGCGCTACCGAATCGATCGCCCATCCGCGTTATAAGCATGCCTTCATCAGTGCAGCGGCCAGAGATGCCATACCGTCCGTTCAGATCGATCCACGCTTTCCGGTGATCCCCGTGCGGGCGCTGAACAATGAAGGCACCCGCCGCTTCATGGAATTCCAGCGCTCGGTTAT
>DASQKT010000626.1:0-3617 GCA_035630415.1 Skermanella sp. | reverse complement strand
TGGTTCAAGTGGAAGCGCGGGCCGCTGACGATGGATACCGTGATGATGTACGCCCAGCGCGGTCACGGCAAACGCTCGTCGTTCTACTCCGACTACACGTTCGGCGCCTGGAAGGGGGATGAGCTTGTGCCGGTCGGCAAGGCCTATTCCGGCTTCACCGACGAGGAGCTGGTGCGGCTCGACAAGTGGGTGCGCAACCACACGACCAAGCGCTACGGTCCCGTGCGGGAGGTCGAGCAGGGGCTGGTGCTGGAGGTTGCCTTCGACAGCGTCCATCGCTCCACCCGGCACAAGAGCGGCGTCGCGATGCGCTTTCCGCGCGTCGCCCGCATCCGCTGGGACAAGCCGCCGCACGAGGCGGACCGGCTGGAGACGCTGGAGAAGCTGATCGTGGAGTGATGCTGGACGCCGGACAAACAAAAACCCCCGCCCGAAGGCGGGGGTTCAGGGTGTAAGTGCCGGTTAGGCAGCGGCCTTGATGGCCTTCTTGTTGACGTCGCTGATGGCGAGTTTGTTCAGAAGCTCGTCGGTCTTCTTCTCTTCGTTCAGCGTCTGTTCGAGAAGCTGAGCGACTTCGTCGAGGCCGGAAGCCTGGGCCAGTGCATGCAGGGTGCCGTAGCCGGCGATCTCGTAATGCTCGACCTTCTGGGCCGCCGCGATCAGCGCCACGTCCTGAAGTTCGGGCGACAAGCCCATCTCCATGATTTCCTTGGCTTCCTCAATCAGGCCTTCCATGGCATGGCAATGCTTGCCCCGCGTGCGCGTGTCGAGCTTCTCGAAGACCTGTTCCAAGCGCTCGATCTGGCCCTGCGTCTCTTCGAGATGCTGAGTGAAAGCCTGCTTGAGCTGCTCGTTGGAGGCGGCCCGCGCCATCTTCGGCAATGCCCGAGTCAGTTGCTTCTCGGCGTGATAGATGTCGCGAAGTTCGTCGATCAGGAGGTCCTGCATGTTCTTGACAGCCATCATATGCTCCGCTGGCGAAAATAGTTGATTTCATAGTCGCACGGGTTGTCCCATTGCGATTGCTCCCCTCCAACAGGCGCCGTTCAGAGGAGTTCCGTTATGTTTTTGTTGCGGCGCCCAACCGCCGAGATCCAGGCGCCGATCAGCCACACTCCGGCCGCCAGATGGACCATCCCGGTCGGAACCCACATGATCAGCCCGGCGAGCTGCTGATCCTCCAGCGCCGTCAACCCCCATAGAGCGGCGGCGTCGCCATAGGCCGGGTACAACGGTTTGCCGGCGAAGGTCAGCAATGCCCCCAGCATACCGCCATGCAGGACAGTGATCAGCGTCCAGCCCGCTGCCGCCGCGTAGCCATGCGGCCCATCGCGGCCAGCATGGACGATGCTCCACCAGAACAGCACCGCGCTCCCCAGGAACGTCACGTGCTCCGCCGTATGGATCGCATCGTCGAACATGGCGGCCTGGAAAGGCGCCGGGGCGTGCCAGGCCCAAAGTGCCACACCCTGGACCAGCGTCGCCACCGACGGGCGGGTCAGGAAGCGGCCGGGCCGCAGCCGGCGGGTGATCGCTCCGGCACGGGGCCGCCAGTTCTCCGGCAGCGCCCACATGACCGGCGCCAGCGGACGGCCTAGCACCAGCAGGGGTGGCACCACGACCATCAGCAGCATGTGCTGGACCATGTGGCCTGAGAACAACGTTCCCCCCAAAGCGTCGAACGGCCAGACCAACGCCAGTACCAGTGTCAGCTCGCCGCCAAGGAAGCATGCGGCTTCGGAACGCCGGATGCCGCGTCCGACGCCGGCCTGCCGCCAAAGCTTCAGGACGCCCCGGCCGTAGAGCCAGTGGGTCAGCATGAGCGGGACCAATACCAGCGGATCGAACGACCACGAGTACCAGATGCCCTCCGGCGGGACCAGGGTAAGGCCATGTGCCGACGCGTCGGAGGGTGGTAGCGCAATAGCCAATAGAAGTAAGTAGAAGAAAGTTGGCGCCATGTCGTTACCGGGCCGGTTTACAGAGAAGCCAGCCGCCTAATCTAGCGCCGCTTGCAAGTTTTTTAGTCAACTTGCCCGAAAAAATGGGGTCTGCTATTCGGCCCACGCATTTGACTGTTGAGGTGGTCATCATCAACTACTAACAAACAGTTAAGGGAGACTTCGCGACGTGTCGATCATCGCTTCATCCAACTGGGTCGGTCAGACCGATCCGGGCATCCTCATCAAGGCCGGCTACGAGTTCTCCATCGAGGTCTTCCAGCCGACGACCGTCGTGCTCCTGCTGGGCATCCATCCCAGCCACGAGCACTTGTTGATGAAGTACGATGCCATCGAAACGTTCCCGGAGGCTCCCGGCGATCATTTCATCGATACCTATGGCAACCGCTGCTCGCGGTTCCGTCTTCAGCCCGGTACCACGGTTTTCCGGTCGATCGGATTGGTCCGCGACAGCGGGCTGCCGGATTACAAGCAGTTCGGTGCGCGTCAGCACGGTGTCGATGAACTGCCGCCCGACGTCCTGCCCTTCCTGTACGGCAGCCGCTATTGCGACACTGACCTGCTGTCCAACGATGCGTGGAACCTGTTCGGCTGGACGAATCCTGGTTTCAGCCGGGTTCAGACGATCTGCGATTGGGTGAACGCCAACGTCCAGTTCGGCTACCAGTTCGCCCGCAACACCCGCACCGCGTCGGAGACCTTTCAGGAGCGCCGGGGCGTCTGCCGTGACTTCGCGCATCTGTCGATCGCCTTGTGCCGCGCGATGAACATCCCGGCGCGCTACGTCAACGGCTACCTGGGCGATATCGCGATCGAACCGAACCCGTCGCCGATGGATTTCAATGCCTGGTTCGAAGCGTATCTCGATGGAAGCTGGCACCTGTTCGATGCCCGGCACAATCAACCGCGCGTCGGGCGCATCCCGATCGCGAAGGGGAGAGACGCGGCCGATGTAGCGATGATTACGACCTTCGGGCCGCATATCCTGAAGAGTTTCAAGGTCTGGACCGAACAAGTCGCCTGATTTCGCCTCTCGCGGCATGATGACAAGATGCCGCATCAGGTGTTGTCCCAGGACGCGGCATCGCCGGACCGGCATGCTTGCGGCGCAAGGGCGGCCCTAGGAGAGAGGACCGGAATGAATCGACGTTTTGATATCATCGTGGTGGGGACCGGGGTTGCCGGATCGGCCATCGCACGTCGATGCCGGGCAGCGGGACGCAAGGTTGCCATCATCGACGAACGCCCTTTTGGCGGAACCTGCCAGCTTCGCGGCTGCGACCCTAAAAAGGTCCTGCGCGCGGCGGCGGAGCCGCTAGCCGCCATCGAAAGACTGGCGGAGCCCGATATCGGTGTCTTCTCCCGGATGCCGGTCCCTGACTGGCGAAGCCTGATGGCGTTCAAGCGCCGGTTCACCGATCCAGTGCCCCAATCCAGGGAAAAAGCCTTCGCCGATGCCGGGATCGCCACATTTCACGGTACCGCCCGGTTTGTCGGCGCCGATGCGCTGGACGTGGATGGAGAACTGCTGGAAGCCGGTCATTTCGTGATAGCCGCGGGATCGAAGCCGGTCCCGCTGCCGATCAAAGGGGCCGAACTGGTCGCCTCCAGCGAAGACTTCCTGAACCTCGAGACGCTGCCGCGCAGCATCGTCCT
>DASQKT010000625.1:0-4034 GCA_035630415.1 Skermanella sp. | reverse complement strand
TGGGAGCCGACCACCGCTACGTTTGCCATCGTGTCTCTCCACGCGTATCAGCGGAGAAGGCGCAGACCTCCTCCGGGACTTCGGCCGGGCGGCATGTTCCGCCGCCCGGCCAACGAAAATACATCAGGCGGCCGGAAGGATCTGACCGCCAGTGAAAATATGGGTGCAGTGAAGCCGGCGCGCCTCGGCGGCCGGTTCGTCGAAGCTCTCCAGCGCGCGCACCGTCACCCAGCCTTCCGACCGCAGCCGCGCGCCATCGGCGTCCTGCGTTTCGACCGGCAGGAAGACCCTGGGGCTCGGTACCGGGTCGGGGACCGCCCGCAGGACCGTGTCGAGATAGAGCGTGAAGCCGGTCGCCGGCTCGCCCTGGGTTTCCGCGCCCTTGGCGCCCGCCCGGTAGCGCCCGCCTCGTCCCAGCTCGCCGCTGACGCCGCGCGAGAACAGGGTGAAGCTGATGCCGGTCTGGTATTCGAAGCCCCGGTGCTCGACCGGATCGACCGTCAGCATCAGGCGCGGAGCGCCGGCGCGGATCAGCCGGACGACCTCGGTCAGCCGCTGCCGGTCGCCATCGGCCGCCGCCGGCAGGTCGAGCGCCGCCAGCAGCTCCACCGCCCGGTCGGCGGGTCCGGAGGCCCGCATCAGGCTCGCCAGCAATTCGGCCGCCTTGCCGCCGACTGCCGCGACCTCCGCCGCGTCCTTGCGGTCGAGGGCCTGACGCAGCCGGGCGGTCTCCTCGTCCGGCAGGTCGAGCGCGCGGCAGACCGCCGGAACCAGGGTCGGCACGTTGAGATCGACCGAGATGTTGTTGACGCCGACCGAGTCGAGCGCGCGGTAGGCCAGCAGCACCACTTCCGCGTCGGCGGTGGGCAGCAGGGTGCCGATCAGCTCGACGCCGACCTGACCGAACTGACGCTCCGGACGGAGCTGCGACCCTTTGACCCGGAGCACCTGCCCGCCGTAGCTCAGCCGCAGAGGACGCGGTTCGTTGGCGAGCCTCGTCGTCGCGATGCGGGCGACCTGGAGCGTCATATCGGGGCGAAGCGCCAGCATGCGCTGGGAAACCGGGTCCATCAGCCGGAAGGTCTGGGTCGCCATGGCGGCGCCCGGCCCCGACAGCAGGCTGGCCTCGAACTCTATCAGCGGCGGCTTGACCCGGTCGAAACCGTTCAGCGCGAACTCCGCCATCAGCTTTTCCACGATGGTGGCCTCGAACGCGGCTTCACGAGGAAGCACGTCATGGAGGCCGGCGGGCAGCAGCGCTCTGTTGATCGGATCGGTCATGCCGGGTGCGGGGTCCTGGGGTCCTGATTGAGATTTGGACATACCGGGGCCGCTAAGTATCGGAATCGGTCCCGCCGGGCAAACGGAAAAGGGTCGCGGCAGCCATGGCCCCGGCGCGGTGCCGGTCCCGCCGCCACGACCAGCCGTCCGAACAGTTGGACAAGTGCAGCACTTCGTCCTAAGACTCCCGCTCCCGCTCCGGACACTGTCTCTATCGGGACATCGCTTCCAGCACCCCGCATATCCCCGCTTCGCCGCAGGCCTTCCGGTCATGCGCCCCATCACGAGGACGAAGTGACTTCGCCGGAAATGGTTCGGCCGGTTCTCCATATAATCGGCATACTCCTGGCCGTGCTCGGAATCGGCATGCTCGTGCCCGCATTGGCGGACGGCGCGATCGGCCATTCCGACTGGGTGGTCTTCGTCACCTCCAGCGCCGTCACCATCGGTGCTGCGGGCGCCTTGTACCTCGCCACCAGCGGACCGATCGAGCGGTTCGGCATAAAGCAGACCTTCCTGCTCACCACGCTGGCCTGGATCGTCCTTGCCCTGTTCGGCGCACTGCCCTTCATGATGTCCACGACAGCGCTGGATTTCACCGACGCCTTCTACGAAGCCATGTCGGGACTGAGCACGACCGGGGGCACCGTGATCGTCGGCCTGGACAATGCACCACCGGGCATCCTGCTTTGGCGTGCCCTGCTCAACTGGTTCGGCGGCATCGGCATCATCGTGATGGCCATCGCGATCCTGCCGGTCCTTCGGGTCGGCGGTATGCAGCTTTTCCGCACCGAGTCGTCCGATCGCGGCGACAAGCCGTTCGCCACGGTCAGGGACACCGCCAACGGCATCACGCTGACATATCTGGGCCTGACGGTGCTCTCGGCCGTCCTGTTCAACGTCGCCGGGATGGACTGGTTCGACGCGGTCTGCCACGCCATGGCGGCGGTTTCGACCGGCGGCTTTTCCACCAAGGACGCCTCGCTGGGATACTTCGAGTCGATCCCGATCCTGTGGGTCGCGGTCGTCAGCATGATTTCCGGCGCGGTGCCGCTGACATATTATATCCGGCTGCTGCGCAACTTCGGCGGAGCGGCGCTGGCGGACAGCCAGGTCTGGACGCTGATGGGCATTCTCGTGGCGTCGGTCGCGGGCATGACCGCCTGGGCCTATTTCGAGGTCGGACTGGCCTTCATCCCGGCGCTCAGCCACAGCGCCGTCAACGTGGTTTCCATCGTCACCGACACGGGCTTCGTCTCCACCGACTACAGCACCTGGGGAGGGTTCCCCATGGTCGCCTTCTTCTTTTTCTACTTCATCGGCGGCTGCACCGGATCGACATCCGGTTCGGTCAAGATCTTCCGCTGGCAAATCCTGTTCGGGTCGATGCAGGCACAGATGATCCGCATGCTCCAGCCGCACCGGGTCGTGGTGCGCACCTATAACGGCAAGCCGGTGCAACCGGACGTCGTCGACGGCGTCATTAACTTCGTGTTCGCCTATATACTTTCCTACGTGATCCTGACGCTGCTGATCGCCGCAACCGGACTGGACATGCTTTCCGCCTCCAGCTCAGTCGCTTCCGCCCTGGCGGGCGCCGGACCGGGCCTAGGCCCGATCGTCGGGCCGGCGGGCACCTTCGCGCCGTTGCCGGACGCGGCAAAATGGGTGCTTTGCCTTGCGATGCTGCTGGGCCGGCTGGAGGTGTTCACCGTGATCGTCCTGTTCACCCGCACCTTTTGGAAGCGCTGACCGGTTAGAAACGCTGACCTCTTCGCGAATCGCCGTCTTTGTGCTTCAAAGGGTTGCAGCACCCTGAAGACCCTGGAAAAGGTTCGCTCACATGTCCAAGGCACCGACCATCGCCTCGCTGGCCGCCGATCTGGCGGAAGGCCGCACCACCAGCGCCGCCCTGACCGAAGCGGCACTCGACCGGATCGCCGACCCAGCGGGAGAGGGCGCGCGGACCTTCACCAGCGTGGATCGCGGCGCCGCACTGGCGCAGGCGGAAGCCAGCGACCGCCTTCGTGCCCACGGCATCGTCCCCTCGCCGCTGGCGGGCCTGCCGATCTCGGTCAAGGACCTGTTCGACCTTGCCGGCCAAGTCACGACGGCGGGTTCGGTCGTCCTCAAGGACAGCGCCCCCGCCAAGGCCGACGCGCCCGCCATGGCGCGCCTGCGGGCGGCGGGCGCGGTGCTGATCGGCCGCACCAACATGACCGAGTTCGCCTTCTCCGGGCTTGGCATCAACCCGCATTACGGCACGCCCGGCAATCCGTTCGACCGCCAGCGCATCCCCGGCGGCTCGTCCTCGGGCGCCGCCGTCTCGGTTGCCGACGGCATGGCGGTCGCGGCGATCGGGTCCGACACGGGCGGCTCCGTCCGCATCCCGGCGGCCTTGTGCGGACTTGCCGGGTTCAAGCCGACTCAAGCGCGCGTCCCGCGCGACGGAGCGGTCCCCCTGTCATGGACCCTCGACAGCGTCGGCCCTCTCGCCAATTCGATCGTCTGCTGCGCAGTGGTCGATGCCGTGCTGGCCGGCGAAGCGGCCTATCCGCCCGAAGCGCTGCCGCTGGAAGGCTTGAGGATCGGCGTGCCCCAGCAGATCGTGCTCGACGGCCTGGACGCCACGGTTTCGTCCGCCTTCTCCCGCACGCTCACCCGCCTGTCGCAGGCCGGCGCTCATCTGAGCGATCTCGACATGCCGGCTCTGACGCGGATCGCGGAAGCGGGCGCCAACGGCGGCTTCGCGG
>DASQKT010000624.1:0-4933 GCA_035630415.1 Skermanella sp. | reverse complement strand
GCTCCGCGAAGCGCCCGAGCGTGTGCGACGCAGAACCTTGCTTGGTGCCCCTCACATAGCGCCTCTGGCAGCATATGGAGCGCTGCTTGCGGAACGCCTCGGCAAGGCGGTACCGGATGTCGATCCCCTGGACGGCGGCGTCGATGCGCGCCTGCTGATCCTGCTGGAAACGCCGGGACCGAAGGTGCTGGGAACCGGCTTCGTGTCCCGCGACAATCCCGACGGCACTGCGGCCAACATGTTCCGCTTCCTGACGCAGGCCGGCATCGCCCGCTCCGACACGGTGATCTGGAACATCGTGCCGTGGCTGATCCAGACGGCGGGGGAGCGCAACCGCAACCCGACGCGTGCCGAGGTGGCGGAGGGTCTTTGCCATCTGCCGGATTTCCTGAACCTGCTGCCGCGTCTGGAACTGGCCGTCGTCGCCGGCCGCAAGGCGGAGGCTGCGGTCGGTCTGCTGGAAACCCGCAAAATCCCCTGCCTGACGATGCCGCACCCGAGCCCGACCTATGTCTGCACCAGCCCCGACGTGGCTTTGCGGATTTCCGTCTGCCTGGGAAAGGCATCCGAACGGCTGGCGGTCACCAGGAATAGCGCCATGTCTCGGTCATGACCCGCTCCCCTTCCCTGAGCCGCGCTTCGAGTTGCGCCGCCTTATCCGCGTCGGGCCGGTACTCGAAATACAGCCGCCAGCCGCCGGTCTGGGGCACGTGCTCGACCACCGGCTCGATGACATTTCCCGCCGTCGCGGATACATCGGCAGAGACACCGGCGCCGTGACCGGGCAACCCCTCCCCTTCGAAATCAATGACGAAGAAGCGCCGCTCCGGCGAGGGTGGCACCGTCGGGCGCAGCCGTTCGGCGGAACCGATGCGGGTCGCGGTCACGTGGGCCAGTGTGACCAGATCCGCGCCGCCGTCCATTACCGTGAGCGTGTAACCGTAATCCAGTTCTGCCCCGGCCTCCAGCGGACGGTCGGGCACCCAGTAGGCCACGATGTTGTCGTTGTATTCCTCCAGCGAGGGAAACTCGTAGAGCTGGACCGCTCCGCCGCCCCAGTCTCCCCGAGGCTCCACCCACAGGCTGGGCCGCCGCTCGTGCATCGCCTGGACGTCGAGATAGCTGCCGAAGTCCCGGTCGCGCTGCATCAGGCCGAAGCCGCGCGGGTCCTTCATCCGGTAATCGGTCGTCCGGGGCACGGTCCTGCCGTTGACCAGAGGACGCCAGCTCCACTCGCCACCGGCGGATGCCGCCAGCAGCCCGTCGCTGTCATGCATCTCGGGCCGGAAATCGTCGAAGCTCCGGGGACCGTTCTCGCCATGGAGGAACATGCTGGTGAGGGGTGCCACGCCCAGTTGGCCGACTGCCCGGCGCAGGAACAGGGCTGCATCGACCTCGGCCTTGGTCCGAGCGCCGGGCCGCAGCCGGAAGCGATAGGCTCCGGTCAGGCTGGGACCGTCGAGCAGAGCCAGCACGGTAATCTCCCCATCACCCGGTGCCGGGCGCTCGATCCAGAACTCGGTGAAATCGGGGAACTCCTCCGGTCGGTCGCTGCCGGTCTCGACCGCGATGCCCCGGCCCGATACGCCGTATTCCTGACCGGACGCGATCAGCCGGAAATAGGACGCCCCGAGGAACACGGCGAACTCGTCGCCGGTCGAACCTCCGCCCGCCGCATGATGTATCCGGAAACCGGCGAACCCCAGGTCCGGGATGTCCGGGACCGTCAGCCCGCCGAGGTCGAACATGTCGGGATGGTAGGCGACCGGCACGACGCCGTCTGGACCGATCACGTTCACCCGCACCAGCCGGCGGTACAGGAACCCGCGATGGAAGAATTGCGCGGTGAAACCGCCGCTCACCGCTCCCTCTCCCGCCCACAGCGCATGGTCAGGCCGGAAGCGCACGGCGCGGTACTGGTCGTAGGTCATGTCGCGGAGGACGTCCGGCATCGTCTCAGGCGGTGGCTGATACGGGCGGGCGGCAAGGTCCCGCGCGATGTCCCTGACATGACCGAAGCCGAACGGCGGAGCTTGCTTCAAGTCTTCCGCCAAAACCTGGCCGTATTTTGCAAATACCGTGGCGCTCCCGAACGCCAGCGCCCCCGACAGGACCCGGCGCCGTGACAACAAAGAGCCAGGGCGAATAAAACCGGCATCAAAGAAGTTCATCGATTCGCCCTGACATAATTCCTGCTATCCCGTCCGTTAACTTCCCAAAAGGCCACCTGTTCCATGACGACCGAGACCTCCGCGCGCGTGCCGTCCGCTGTGCGCCGGGCGATCTTCCTGATCCCCGTCCTGTGCCTGACGCTGCTTTCGGCCTTCCTCGCGGCCGAAGCGATGGGAGGCCCCCGCACGGCGCTGGACTGGGTGCTGGTTGTCCTGTTCACCGCCAATCTCGGCTGGCTGGCCCTGAACGGCTGGCAGGTGGTGCTGGGCTTCGTCGTCCATTGCCTGGGCTCGAAAGCGGCCCCGCCGCTGGAGGTCGAAGCGGCGCGGATCGACATTTCGGTGCCGCCGCGAAGCCGCACCGCCGTCGTGCTGCCGATCTACAACGAGGACGTGACTACGGTCTTCGCGGCGGTCGGCGTCATGGCGCGCTCGCTGGCCCGCACGGGGGAGGTTGGTCGGATCGACCTGTTCGTGCTGAGCGATACCCGCGACGAGGCGATCTGGCGGGAGGAGGAGCGCGCCTACGACGTCCTGCTGGCGGAGACGCGCGGCAAGGCCGGCATGCCGCAGGTGTTCTATCGCCGCCGCCTGGACAACGCCGGGCGCAAGGCCGGAAATCTGGCGGACTTCTGCACCAACTGGGGCCATCACTACGATTTCATGGTGGTGCTGGACGCCGACAGCCTGATGAGCGGCGACACGATTCGGCGGATGATCCGGCTGATGGAAGACAACGAGCGAACAGGCCTGATCCAGACCGTATCGCATCCGGTCAACCGGGAAACGCTGTTCGCCCGCATCCACCAGTTCGCCGCCAACCTCTACACGCCGCTGTCCGTGCTGGGCCTGAACTTCTGGAGCCAGGAGGACGCCAACTACTGGGGCCACAACGCGATCGTCCGGATCAAGGCCTTCATGGCCCATTGCGACCTGCCGGTGCTGCCGGGCAAGGCGCCGCTGGGTGGCGAGATCCTGTGCCACGACGTCGTCGAGGCCTGCCTGATGCGGCGCGGCCCATGGGAGGTCCGGCTGCTGCCGGAATTGGGCGGCACGTGGGAGGAGCTTCCCGGCAACACCATCGACTATGCCGGCCGTGACAAGCGCTGGTGCCAGGGCAACCTTCAGCACATGCGGTTCCTGCCGGCCCACGGCCTCCGCTGGCCGGGGCGGATGCATATCCTGATGGGCATCATGTGCTACCTGTCGGCTCCGATCTGGTTCGCCTTCCTGGTGCTGTCGGCTGGCCAGTTGATCCTGGGGGAGGAGCGCGGCGGCTACGGCCTGCTGACATCGGGGCTGTTCAACCCCGGTGCGGCGGCGGGCGCCATGTTCGCCCTGACCCTGACGCTGCTGTTCCTGCCCAAGATCCTGAGCATCGCCGCCGTCGTCATGGACGGCAAGGCGCGGCGCAGCTTCGGCGGTGGACCGGCCTTGCTGGCCAGCGCCCTGCTGGAACAGGTGTTCTCGACGCTCCAGGCTCCCGTCTTGATGGCTTGGTACTCGCGCTTCGTCGCCTCCACCCTGGCGGGACGGATCGTCGCCTGGGACGCCCAGCCGCGTGGCGACCGCAGCGTCGGATTGGGCGAGGCGTTCCAGTGCCACTCGGCCCACGTGATCCTGGGGCTGGTGATGGCGGCGGCGGCGTTACTGGTCGGCCCCGTGCTGTTCTGGTGGATGTCGCCGATCATCCTCGGCCTTGTGCTCAGCCCCGTCCTGACGAGCTGGTCGAGCAGGCGGAGCGCCGGGCTTCTAGCACGCCGCCTGCGCCTGTTCCTGATCCCGGCGGAAACCGAGCCGGAACCGGAGCTTCGCGAGATGGCGGCACGCACGGCCTCAACCATCGTGGCCGGCTCCACTCCGCGCCCGGCTCTGCCGCCGCGCGGCTTGATCCCGATGATCCCGCAAAGTCTTGTCCGGCGGCCGCTGGATCAGGACACCGTGGATGCCGATTAGGCATCCGAAAATCGGAGTATGAAAATTGCGGCCGGCTTCCGCAGGAGTTTCGAGAAAGACCGGCCAAATTCAGTATTACTTTATTCTATCTCCTTGTGACGAACCGTCGGTTGAATTTCTTGCCAAAGCATTAATAATACCGCTATCGAGAGCGGGGTTATTGCTTCGGAGGTCATTGATGGGAATGCTTCGGGGATCGCCGCTCGTCAGCCGCCTCGTTCTTCCTGTGATTTTCATGTTCGCCGTCGGGGCGGCGACCATCTTCGGGCTGGCCGTCGTTTCAGCGTGGTGGCAGGACAGAGGGGCGGCGACAGAGTCGAAGCGGATCGTCGATCACGCGCTGGAGGAGGCAAAATCCGCTTTGGCCGTGCTCGCCAAGGACTATACGTGGTGGAACGAGCCGATCACCCATCTCTATGTCGAGTTCGATCCCGGCTACGCCGACCGCGACTTCGGCGTTTTCCTGACCGGTCAGCACAATGCGGCGGCGGTCTTCCTGCTGGACGCGGATGGCCGGGAAATCTATGGCCGGATTGGCGAGACCGTCATCGATACCGTTCGGGACAACGGCACCGGCTTCACCGCCGACGCGGAACTGAGGGCGCTGTTCGAACAGGCGATGGCCTCGAAGCCGGAGGAGCCGGTTCCTGCCACCGGACTGGTCTCGTTCGACGGCGGCATCCATATCGCGGCGGCGTCCCGCTTCACGCCGGAAGCGGGGACCGACGAGTTCGAGCCCACGGTACGGCCGGGCGTCCTGGTGATCCTGCGCGTGATCGACGGGGAGTTCCTCGACAAGCTGAGCC
>DASQKT010000623.1:0-10634 GCA_035630415.1 Skermanella sp. | reverse complement strand
CCGATCTCCTGACCGTCCACATCAAGCCGCCCGGCGGTGGGCGGCTCCAGGCCTGCCACCAGTCTCAGCAAGGTGGATTTACCGCAGCCGCTGGGTCCGAGCAGCGCCACGAACTCGCCCGGCTCGGCCCGGAAGCTGACCCGGTCGAGCACCGGCAGCGGCTGCCCGTCCAGCTCGAAGCGGTGGCTGACGTCGCGGATTTCCAGCACGACGCCGGCTTCGGCGGCCTGCGGTTCCTTCAAGGCGGTGGCGAATGCGGCGGCTACCATTTCACAAGTCCCTTCTGCCAAGCCAGCAAGCGGTCGCGGGTGCGGAACAGCAGCGTGATCAGCCCGGAGCACATCAGCGCCATGACCAGCAGCGCCGCATACATGTTGGCATAGGCGGCCCAGCCCTGAGCCCATTGCAGGTACCAGCCCAATCCGGCCTTGACGCCCAGCATCTCCGCTACGACCAGCACCGAGAACGAGGCGCCCAGCCCCATGAACAACCCGACGAAGACATGCGGCATGGCGCCCGGCACGGCGACCTTCAGCACCAGGAACCGCTCGCTCGCTCCCAGCGTCCGGGCGATGTCGTAATAGGCCTTGTTGACGCCGGCGACGCCGGACCACGTCAGCACCGCGACCGGAAAGCCGGTCGCCAGCGCCACCAGGAAGATGCTGGCGCTGCCGCTGGACGGGAACATGAAGAACGCCAGCGGCAGCCATGCCGTCGCGGGCAGCGGGCCGACGAAGCGCAGGATCGGATGGACCCAATAGCCGACGATCTTCGACCAGCCGAGCGAAACGCCGACGACGAACCCGATCACGACGCCGGTCAGATAGCCGAGTGCCAGCAGCCGCAGCGAATGCAGGACGCTCAGGCCAAGGCGAGGCCAGTCGTCGACATAGACCTCCAGCAATCCCTGCGGCGGCGCGAAGAATCCCTGCGGCGGCGCGAAGAAGGGCAGCGGCAGCAGCCCGTATTTGGCGGTGAGGAGTTCCCAGGCCGTGACGATCACGGCACCCAGGATCAGCCAAGGCCCCCAGGGCCGCAGCCACGACCCCGCCGGGCCGAGCCACCGTCCGGCAATCGCCGACGTCGCCAGCGCCACGGCGACCAGAGCCAGCAGCACCGCGAATTCCAGGGTATAGGGTGGCGGTTCCTCGATATCGGGCCAGAAGGCGGTCACGCCGGCCGCCGCGAGCCACGCGAAGGCCGCCGTCAGTTCGATGAAGCCGAAGCGGCCCGGCTCATTGGAGCCCGCCGCCTCCGCCACGTCATCCACGGTGAATTGCGTCATCCCTCCGCCCCGCTCAGGTGAGAACGTCGGCGTAGACGCGATCGGCGAACTTCACCGGATCGGTCGAGGGTTTGAAGACCGAGATCAGCTTCAATTCCTCCGCATAGGCCGCGATCTCGCGTTTCAGGTTCTGGCCGACCGGGCTGTGGTCGTGGGTCTGGTCCTTCAGCATGGCGACCAAATCCTCCGCCTTGGAGTTGGGCGAATATTGCAGGAAGACCTTGGCCGCAGCCTCCGGATCGCTGCTCGTGACATGCTGGGCTTCGAGGACCGCCCTGGTCAGAGCGGCCGCCGTCGGCTTGTCGTCACGCAGCAGACTGCCCCGGATGCCGACCACGCAGCAGACGCGCTCCTGGTACTCCTCAGACAGGTTGGTCGCGACCTGGAACAGCTTGCCTTCGCTGTCCTTCAGGAACTTGTAGGTACGCGGATCGCCTTCGGCCAGCGCATGCGCTTCGCCCTTCTCCACCGCCAGCGGCAGCAGATCAGCCGGATACTGCCGCCACTCCACCTCCGATTCCGGATCGATGCCGCGCTTCTTCAGCAGGATCGAGAAGAAGTTCTTGGCGGGGCTGGACATGTCGCTGACCGCGATGGTCTTGCCCTTCAGGCTCCTGACGTCGGAGATGCCGGCATTGACCGGCGCCAGCAGGCGCATGCAACCGCCATGGGTTCCGGCGGTCACCTTGACGTCGAAGCCCTGCTCCAGCGGCTTCAGCCAGCGCAGCGCCATGCCGACGCCGGCATCCGCCTTGCCGGTGGCGATGGCTTCCAGCAACTGCTCCGTCCCGGCCCCGATTCAGCAACTCCAAGTCGATGTTGTACTTCTCGAAGATGCCGAGCGACTGTCCCAGCGCCACCGGCGACAGGCAGACCGCCGTGGCGTTCCAGGCCAGCACGATCTTCTTCGGCGGCCCCTTCAGCGCCTCGGCATGGCCGTGGCCCTGGGCATCGTGGCCTTGGGCATGGTCATTGCTGCCGGCCAGCACATTGGGCGCGAAAGCGGCGAAGGGGGCGACGACTCCAGCGATACCCGCCGCCCGGAGCAGGCCACGGCGGGACAGGGAATGCGGGCGCGCCCCCTCGGTTAACCCAAGGCTCCCTCGAGAGCATCGTCGCGTCGCTGGCGGCCGAGTTCGCCGGGACGGCCGCCTATCACGACCGGACGGGAGAGTTTCCCTTCGCCAACTTCGACCGCCTGAGCGAAGCCGGACTACTGACCCTGACGCTGCCGCGCCATCTGGGCGGCCAGGGCGCCGGACTGGCGGAGGCGATTTCCGTCATCGGCGGCATCGCGCGCGGCGAGCCCTCGACGGCGCTGGTCCTGACCATGCAGTATGTTCATCACGGCCTGCTGAGCGACGGGCAATGGCCGGCGGAGGTGGTCCGGCGGGTCGCGCGGGAAGCGGCGGAAGGCGTTTCGCTGATCAACGCGCTCCGGGTCGAACCCGATCTCGGAACCCCGTTCCGGGGCGGTCTGCCCGCCACGACAGCCAGGCGGGTCGAGGGCGGCTGGCGGATCTCCGGCCACAAGATCTATTCGACCGGCATTCCGATCCTGTCATGGCTGGTAGTCTGGGGCCGCACCAACGAGGAGCAGCCGCGCAGCGGCCAGTTCCTCGTGCCCGCCAAGGCGCCGGGTGTGCGGGTCGTCGAGACCTGGGACCATCTGGGCATGCGGGCGTCGGGCAGCCACGATGTGATCTTCGAGGATGTCTTCATACCAACCGAACACGCCGTCGATATTCGCCCGCCATCGGAATGGACGTCGCTGGACCCGCTGAGGACGGCGTGGTTCACGCTGCTGATCTCGGCGATCTACGACGGCGTCGCGCGGGCAGCGCGCGACTGGGTGATCGACTTCGCCAAGACCCGGTCTCCCTCAAACCTCGGGGCTTCGCTGGCGACCCTGTCCCGCTTTCAGGAAGCCATCGGGGAGATCGAGGGGCTGTTGCTGACGAACCGGCGGCTGCTGACCGGAGCAGCAACCGACACCGATGCCGGCACCCCGCCGACCTTGGCGGAAACCGGCCTGATCAAGCTGACCGTCACCCGCAACTCCCAGACCGCCGTCGAGCGGGCACTGGAACTGGGCGGCAATCCGGGTCTCCCGCGCCAATCCGCTGGAACGCCACTACCGCGACGTCCTGTGCGCCCGCGTCCACTCTCCCCAAGACGACACTGTCCGACTGACCGCCGGCCGGCTGGCCCTTGGCGTCTGACGCCATGGTCACGGATGCGTGAAGAGCGCGCATAGTCCTGAAAAGCGGATAACATCGATGTCGTACTACTCGATGTCGTCCGCGGGGTCTGCATTCCTCGATCGGAGATCGGATCGCTAGAACGGTCAGTAGGGCTTCTCATCAGCGATCTGCGACCAGTACAGCGTTCACGCCTGATTAGGGTCGAGTTCGTTCCGGTGATTCCTGCGTGGAATCTCGCCGCCGATCGATAAATGGGAGACGATGCACGGCTTCTTCAGGGCGCTTGAGCCCTTCCGAAGAAGCCGCAGGTTAAACCTATAAGGATTTTACATTTTTATAAGTTGTACATATTTTAATAAACACAGCAACGATCATTTTGTTGTCTAATTCCATAGATTTAACAAGCTCTGCTGCACAACGTTCGACGCCAGCGGGTTTCTGGTGGAGGGAAGCCGCCTTCCCACCGGGTATCCGCAGAGACTGCGAGAGTTCAGACAATGTATTTCCCAGGGGAATCGCTTGAAGGCGCTCAGGCGGTTCCAATCATGAGGGAGTTGAGGTAAGCGGTTGACCAGGAAGCCTTTTTGCGGCGGATCTTGAGGCTGTTTTTATCTGTAGCGGATTTCAGCAGGTTGACAGCGATGCGCTTGATCAGGCCCATGTTCCTAGCGCCGTAGCCTTTGCGGACGCGGGCATGGTCGTCGCGGAAGACAACATCGAGCCCCCAATGCAGCGAGTTCTCAATTTGCCAATGGGAGCGGACGACGGCGGCGAACTCGGCGGCGCCCAGTCCCGGTCCGGCATCGAGCAGGTCGAAGGTCCGCCGCTCGACCCGGTGCTGACGGCCCAGTTCGGCGGACACGACGTCCACCAGGGTCCGGGATCGGGAGGGGCGCCGGGTATTGCCGCTGAAACCGACCACACGAAGAAGACTCATATCAAACCTGCCATGTTCTGTTCGGGTACGAAGTCCCGATAACTTCAAAAACTGCGAAATGCAGAAAAACAGGCACCCGAAATCAGGCGCAGAGACTACAGCTCGATATTAGAGTGCAGCCCAAGGCGACCAGAGGATGAGAGCCTTCTAACACAAAATGCCACGACATTTGCTCATTATTCTCGTAGAATACACAGGGATTGGTTTCGATTATTTTGAAATCGATTAATCATCTCCATGATCGGACAGTTAAAATGCTTCAGTATTGCGATACGTCAACTGGAATGATTTTTCTTTTAATTTGATCGCTAGAGAAAAACTTTCTGATTTGTCGACTTGTGACAACAGAAAAATTCTTCCCCAAAGATCTGTGCCTGGCACCTCCAGGCCAGGGAAACTCCGTCCGGTGGCGCGTTGGGCCGGGAACCAACACGGGACGGGGCGATTTCCAAAACGGCGCGTTGTAACTCGACGGCGCTGCCAAAAATAATTTACTGAATCGATAGATTAAGTTGACAATATGCGTTCAGGAACTCGGAAGGAACGGAAAATGAGCTACCGGTACCTGGGGAAGAGCGGCGTGAAGGTGTCCCCGATCACGCTGGGCACCATGATGTTCGGCGGTCCGACCGACGAGACGGTATCGCGCCGGATCATCGATAAGGCGCGCGAGCGCGATATCAACTTCATCGATACGGCGGATGTCTACAACAAGGGCCGCTCGGAAGAAGTCGTGGGCCGCGCCATTGCGGACAGCCGCGACTGGTGGTTCGTCGCCACCAAGCTCGCCAACCCGATGGGTGACGGCGTCAACGAACGCGGGCTATCCCGCAAATGGATCTATCAGGCGGTGGACGCCAGCCTGAAGCGGCTGGGCACCGATTATATCGACCTGATCTACCTGCACCGCGCGGTGTTCGATTCTCCGCTGGAGGAAACCGTTCGGGCGCTTGCCGACCTGATTCGGCAGGGCAAGCTGCGCTATTTCGGCGTTTCCAACTTCCGGGGCTGGCGCATCGCCGAGATCTCGCGGATCGCGGACCTTATCGGCATCGACCGGCCGATCGCCAGCCAGCCGCTCTACAACATCGTCAACCGCACCGCTGAGTCCGAGCAGTTGCCGGCGGCGTCGCACTACGGCCTCGGCGTCGTCTCATACAGCCCGCTGGCGCGCGGCGTCCTCACCGGCAAATATCAGCCCGACGCCGCCCCTGCCCCCGATACCCGCGCCGGCCGGTCCGACAAGCGCATCCTGGAGACCGAGTGGCGGCCGGAATCGATTCGCATCGCCCGCGAATTGGCGGCACATGCCGAAACGCGCGGCACCACGGCCTCCAACTTCGCGCTGGCCTGGGTGCTCAACAACAGGCTGATCACATCGGCCATCGCCGGCCCTCGGACCGAGGAGCAATGGGACGGCTACCTCTCGGCGCTGGATTTTCGCTTCACGGCGGAGGACGAGGCGCTGGTCGAACGCCTCGTGGCGCCGGGACACACCTCCACCCATGGCTTCACCGATCCCGGCCACCCGGTCGAGGGCCGGGTTCCCCGCGTCGGTGCCACCGACGGCCAATCACCAGAAACTTGAGGCATCATCATGAGTCGATCTTCCGCAGCCTTGCTCGAACCGAAGGACGTATCGTCCGCCGACCGAACGAACGGTCCCTCCAACCTGCTGGCCGCGCGCTACCGGGATGGCGATCCCGTCGTTACCGCCGGCTGGAACGACGTGCTGGCAACCATCTTCTCGCATCGTTCGATCCGGGCGTTCCTGCCGGATGCCCTTCCGGAGCACACGCTGGAGACAATAGTGGCTGCCGCGCAATCGGCGGCCAGTTCGTCCAACCTCCAGGTCTGGAGCGTCGTGGCGGTCGAGGACCCGGCCCGCAAAGCCCGCTTCGCGGCCTTCGCCAGAGGCCAGAAGCATGTCGAGCAGGCCCCGCTGTTCCTGGTCTGGCTTGCCGATCTGTCGCGGCTGGATCGTGCCGGCGCCGGGCATGGGCGTCCGGTCGAGGCCCTCGATTACCTGGAATCGGCGGTCACCGCCTTCATCGATACGGCATTGGCGGCTCAGAATGCCGTGGTGGCGCTGGAGTCCCTGGGGCTGGGCGCTGTCTATATCGGCGCCATCCGGGCTCGGATCGAGGAGATCGCGGTCGAACTGAACCTGCCGCCCAACGTCACGCCAGTCTTCGGCCTGGCGATCGGCTATCCTGATCCCGACGTGAAGAGCGGCATCAAGCCAAGGCTCCGCCAGTCCGCGATCCTCCACCGCGAGAGCTATTCGGCATCCGGCGAGAGCGAAGCCGTGGCTGCCTATGACGAGAGCATCCAGGCCTTTCAGGCTGAACAGGGATTGGAGCAGATCCCATGGTCGCGGCAGGCGCTGAACCGCGTCGCGGATGCACCGGCCCTCCACGACCGCCACCGGCTCAAGGAGGCGCTGACAAATCTGGGGTTCAAGCTGAAGTGAGAACCGGGGGCGGCCCAAAGCGCCGCCCCTGTTCGGGGAAGCGCCGGTAGCGGTCGAGGAAATCGCCCATGGCCGCGAGATCGCCAATTTCGAAGCACGCGTCGGTCAGGCCGAGGAACTCCGGGGCTTTGCCGATCAGAGCTTCGACGTGGTCTATCTGAACAGCGTCTTTCACTGGATCAAGGACAAGCCGAAAGCCTTGGCGGAGTTCTTCCGGGTCCTGAAGCCCGGCGGACGCCTGGGGCTCAACACCCAGGACCCTGACCATCCGCACGAGTTCCGCCACTTCGTCAGCCGGGCCATCGCCGATGCCGGGCTGACCGTCGAGCACCTTAGCCTTCAACCGGCACTGGGCATCCGCGCCGCTGGGCTGGAAATTCTCGCGAAGGCGGCGGGCTTCAACGCATTTCGAAGCGAATTGAAGACGCTGGTGGACCTGCACGACGATACGGACAGCCTGGTCGCCTGGGCCAGAAGCAGTTCATTCGGAAACTTCCTGGCGGTGGTAGCGCCGGCGGAACAGGAACTCTTCCGCCGGTCGCTCGGCCATCTGCTGGAAGCCCGGCATACCAGCCGAGGCATCCGGCTGGAGCGGTATCTGGTCTTCGCCACCGCCCGGAAGCCCGCCTGAATGCGGTTCGGAGGAGCCGGAGGCTCATTTTCGAACAGAATAGCAAAGCAGCACCGGGTTCAATATATATGCTCGGTATTCTGTCGTCAGTACCAGCGATGGGGAAGCCCGACCCGGACTTCCCCATCGTCTGTTTCAACCTGACAGCGTCGCGACACTGGATTCGGCATGCTCTCGAATAAGGCCAAGTACGGATTGAAGGCGATGTTGCATCTCGCGGAGCACGAAAGATCGTGTTTCGCTGCCGATATCGCGGAAGATAACCAGATCCCGAAGAAGTTCCTGGACACGATCCTGCTCGAATTGAAGAACGCCGGATTTCTTCACAGCAAGAAGGGCAAGACCGGTGGCTATCATCTGGCGATGCCGCCCGAGAGGATCATCGTCGGTCAGATCATCCGCGTCCTCGACGGTCCGGTCGCCCCGATTGCCTGCGCCGCGCGACCGGCCGGCACGTTCCGCCCTGCCCTTTACGTCGGCATAGAAGTGCTGTCCCTCTTGCAGCGTCGAGCCGGCGGCGAATACGACTTCCGCCGTTTCCGCCGCAAGCTGGCGTCCGGCATCCGAAGCACCGGCCTGGACGATGACGGGCCAGCCCTGGACCGGACGCGCGATGTTGAGCGGGCCACGGACCGACAGGAACTCGCCCTTGTGGTCCAGGACATGCAGCTTTTCCGTATCGAAGAACAGGCCGCTTTCCTGATCGCGGATGAAGGCGTCGTCGGCCCAACTGTCCCACAGGCCGGTCACGACGTCATGGAACTCGCGCGCCCTCCGGTAGCGGTCGCCATGCTCCATGTGGTCGTCGCGGCCGAAGTTGAGCGCGGCGTCGGGGTTCGAGGTGGTGACGATATTCCAGCCGGCCCTGCCGTTCGACAGGTGGTCGAGCGAGGCGAACCGGCGTGCGACGTGGTACGGCTCGTCGAAGGTCGTCGAGGCCGTCGCGACCAGGCCGATCCTTTCGGTCACCGCCGCCAGTGCCGCCAGGAGCGTGAACGGCTCGAAGGATGTCGGCGTCTGGCTCCGCCTCAAGGCCTCGACCGGCATGTTGAGCACGGCCAGATGGTCCGCCATGAAGAAAGCGTCGAACTCCGTTGTGGGCGGTGCTTTCGCCGATGCAGCGGGCGGGGCTGAACATCTCCCACTCGGCGCACAGGGAGGAGATGACCTGCACGGTCAACTCGCCGTCCAGTCCCCTGCCGTAGGGCTTCAGGTCGCAGCGGCGGGACAGCGTGAAGATCCGGCGGTTGTCGGGGAAGGTGTGCTTGGACTGCTCGCGCAGGGCCTCGTCGAAGATCAGCTTGGCGAGGAGGTCGGATTCGGCTCCGGCGGAGAGATCGACCGCCTTGATCTCGACCGCGATGTCCTTTTCCTCGTTGGTGAGGAAGGCGTATTCGTCGCCGTTGCGGCTGACCAACGACTGGCTTTCGAGCCGCAGGAGACTGTCCTGGATGCGGCGCGTCAGGGCGATCCGGTCGGCGTCGATCCGGTCGATGAACAGCGTCACGAGGTTTTCCACCGTGCCGGTCATCTCCTGAACGTAGCGGATCAGGAACAGCGTCTGGAGCAGGTGGCGGTCGAACTCGTCCAGCGTCTGGTTGTCGGCGGACTGGGCGATGGTGCGCTTGACGGCGGTGTCCAGGAAGCTTTCGATCGCGGGGTAGAAGCGCCAGAGCGGGACCAGCACGCCGACTTCCTCGCGCGCGATGCTCCTGGCGGCGGACTGGAAGGCGTCGAGCATCGACCGCTCGCCCCGGCTGAGATGGGCGCCGGCGGCGCCGTGCTTGCGGATCTCCTCGAAGACCTTCTGGATCAGCAGGAACTGGTAGGGCGCGAAGGGGTAGACCGCCGCGAACTCCTCCGCCCCGCCGAAGTTGCGGAAACTGTGGCGGACCTGGGGGAAGCTGATCTGGTGGCGGACGATGTCGCCGCGCTCGGCGTAGAGCGCCTTCAGCGCCGTGGCGGCCTCGTCCGTCTTTGACAGCAGGCGCATCTGGATCACTTCGTCGGTATTGTTCGACGACAGCGACAGGCGGGTGCGGAAGCGGCCGGTGATCTTGGAGAAGTCCTGCGAGTCACGGGCCTTCATCTCGACCAGGACGGTCTCCATCGCCTCCTGCGAGGTCACGACGATCCAGGCGCGGCCATTGCAGATGGTGCCGAGGTTCTCCGTGATGGTCTGGAGGTTCAGCATGAGCTGGCCGTCGCGGCCGATGAACTGCCCGACCTCGTCCACCAGGAAGACGATGCGGTGGTTGGGCGGCTGGCGGTCGAGCCACGCGGCGGCCCGCCTCGCGAAGTTCTCGATCGTCAGGCGGACGGACTGCTCGCCCTGGGCGAGCCAGGAGAGTGCGGCTTCGCGGCTGAGGCCGGCGGCTGCCAATGCCTGGATCATCTCGTCATGGCGGAGGGCGTAGGCGTCGCGGTCCTCGACCCAGGGGACGCCGACGGCCTTCTCGTAGGCGTCGTGGAAGTCGGCGAGGCGGCCGCGTTCGGCCAGATCGCGTTCCAGGTCGGCGACGTGGGGGTGGTCGCCGCTGAAGCCCTGCATCTCGTTGAAGACGCGGAGGAAGACGGACAGCAGCGCTTCCGGCCCTTCGCGCCGGTCGGCCTTGCTGTCGATGTTGAACAGGACGACGTCGGCGCCGCCGGCGGATCGGCGCATGTCGCCCAGCACCATCGGGTCCTGGATCTTGTCGCCGGTGTCGAAGAAACCGACCGCGCGGAGCATCCGCCCGTCCCGCCCGGCCGTCTGGTTGGCCATCAGGTAGGACAGGATCTTGATGAAATGCGACTTGCCGGAGCCGAAGAAGCCGGACACCCAGACGCCCGTGCCGCCGGCGGATGCCGGGTCTCCGGCGCGGTCGAGGCCGGCGGCCCAGGCGCCGAAGAAGGCGCTGAAATGCCCGCGCAGCTCACGCGTGACGACGTATTCGTCCAGTTCCTGGAAGATCGTGGCCGGGTCGTTCTGGTCGGCGTAGACGACACCGTTGATCGGACGGGCGACGTCCTTGACGAAGAGGTCCTGGATGAGCATGGCTGGGGCTTTTTCAGGGGGTGAGGTGCTGGGATGCCGGGGTGTTTCAGGGGACCAGCTTGAAGGC
>DASQKT010000622.1:0-2511 GCA_035630415.1 Skermanella sp. | reverse complement strand
ACGATCGCCGGCGGCAGGGAGATCTTCGCCTACGTCAAGAACCTCGCGCGCGACGGCGACCACTACTGGGTCTTCGCCCATGTGACGCCCAGCTTCGACAAGACAGGCGCCATCACCGGCTATCACTCGTTCCGGCGCTGCGCGCGGCGCGATGCGGTCGCGGCGGCCCAGGGCCTTTACGACGCGATGATCGAGATCGAGACCCGCACCGCCGACCGGCGCGAGGGTATCGCGGCTTCGACGGCGCTGCTCCTGAAGGTCCTGGAGCAGAAGGGGTGTGATTATGACACGTTCGTCCTCTCTCTCTAGGATCAGGAATCTCGGTTTCGCGGCGGCGCTGGCTGCATCGGCCGGCATCCTCCTGCCGTTCTTCGCTGGTCCGGCTTCCGCATGGTGGCTGGCAGTGCCCTCGCTCCTGCTGCTGCCGACAGCGCTCGCCATCGTCGGCCTCGTCGGACGGGTCGAGCGGGCGATAGCGCGGGCTCTGGATGTCTGCGACGAATCGGCGGTCGGCAACTACGACCGCCGCATCACGGCAGTACCGGAAGGCGGTTCGCTCGGAACCCTGTTCCTGCGGGTCAACGACGTCCTGGATCTGGCCGACTGCTTCAGCCGGGAGGTGGGGGCGGCGATGGACCACGCCAGCCGCAAGCTCTATTACCGCAAGGTCACGGTGACTGGCCTCAAAGGCTGCTACCGATCGGTCGCCGAGACGATCAACCGCTCCGTCGACGACATGGCCGAGCGCGACCGGGTGCTGATCGAGGTCGAACACGACATTACCGATCTGGTCGAAGCGGCGTCGCGCGGCGATTTCGCGCGCACGCTCAAGCCGGCCGACGGTTCGATGGCGCGGCTGTGCAACGGCATCAACGATCTGACATCGACCGTCCGATCCAGTCTGGCTGCGATTGACGGCGTGCTCTCCGCGATCTCCCATGGCGACCTCGGCCGCCGGATCGAGGACGATTTCCAGGGCGTCTTCGCCACGATCAAGTCCAACACCAACCGCATGGCCGACGAGCTGGCCCGAATCGTCGCCGAGATAGGCGATGCCGCCGACAGCATAGACGAGACGGCGTCCGGAGTAGCCGACGGCAGCCGCGCTCTCTCCGGCAGCACGGAAAATCAGGCGGAACATCTGGAGCGCACGGCAGCGGCCATGCAGCAGCTCACCGCGTCGGTGCGCAGCAATGCTGAAAACGCGGCGGAAGTCACCCGTGCCGTCGACGAAGCGCGCAGTCTGGCCGGCTCGGCGGGAAAAGTCGCGGGCGACGCCGTCGGTGCCATGCACCGGATCGAGCAGTCGTCCAAGCGGGTGACCGACATCATCGGCCTGATGGACGAGATAGCCTTCCAGACCAACCTGCTGGCGCTCAACGCCGCCGTGGAGGCCGCCCGCGCCGGGGACGAGGGCAGGGGCTTCGCCGTGGTCGCGGCGGAGGTCCGCATGCTGGCGCGCCGCGCCTCCGATGCGTCCGGCGACATCAAGCGGCTGCTTCAGGAGAGCGGCAGTCAGGTCGCCAGCGGCGTGGACCTTGTGACCGCCGCCGGCCGTGCCCTGGACGAGATCGCCTCTGCCGTCACGATCGTCGCCGACCGGACCACCGGGATCGTCAGCGCCACCCGCGAGCAGGCCGCCGGCCTGGAACAGATCAATGGCGCCGTCGCCGACATGGACACGATGACGCAGAGCAACGCCGATCTCGCCGACCAGAGCGCCGAAGCCGCGCGGACCCTGACCGGTCAAGCCGGCCATCTAAGCGACCTTATGGCCTTTTTCCGCCGTGATGCCGGCTATGGAGCCGAACGGGGCGCCGCTCAGAAAATACGAGTGCGTTAAGTTTTCATCTGGACAGTCCCGTGCAGCTCACATATAAGGCGCCTCCCACCAGGAACGGCCCAGCCAAAAGCTGGACAAGACCAAATGGGGATCTTCCATGGACTGAGTATTCAGCCGGCGGCAGATGAATCAGCTTAAGTAAGCGGAGCCATTTGCCGACGTAAGTGAAGCCCGGTATCTATATAAGATCAGCTTCCAGACTTCGGTTCGGATGCGAATGTCAAAAAAGTTTCACCGAATAGCTTGACAGAGGCGGTTCGGACGGCTAGATAGAGAACACGAACGGCGGACAACAAATCGCCGGTTCAACGGTTCTCCGGGACAAGATGGTAGATCACCGCACCAAGCGATTGGGCGGATCGCCGTTGCCTCCCGGTTTGAGAATTCTCCGCCCTGGCGGTTGCGATCCCGGTTTCGGGGTTGCCCGGATCTTTGACAAGTTGATGATTTGAGAAGGGATGCGCAGGCGGCGGCACGGTTTGGTGCGGTAAGAGGCACAAAATTGGGTCCGTCAGTCAGCACATCTCGGAAACTACGCAAGAATCACATGGTTCAAGCTTGGGTTTTGGGACTGTCTTGGATGACGGGTCCCGTTGAGCGGTTGTTATGGGGTGGCGTCAGCCAGCCCACGGCAGTCGTCTTCAACCTGAGAGTTTGATCCTGGCTCA
>DASQKT010000621.1:0-8788 GCA_035630415.1 Skermanella sp. | reverse complement strand
CGAAGCTGGTGACCGATCGGGGCTGGTATTCGCCGTATCCCGCTTTGGCCGGCTGGCGGTGCAGGTGGTGGCAACCGCGTTGGGCGCATGGCTGGCATTGCATGACCAGCTCACCGCGGGTGCCATGATGGCTAACACGATCATCCTGTCCCGCGCCTTGGCCCCGGTTGATCAAGCGGTTTCGGCCTGGCGGCAATTGGCGGCAGCGCGGGCGGCGCTGGGGCGGCTGAAGCCATTCTTCGAACGTCCCGCCCGCCGCGCCGAGGGTATGGCTGTGCCGAATGTCGTCGGACAGCTGCAGGCGGAGCGGCTGACCTTCGGCCTGCCCGGCGCCACACCATTCTTCCGCGACCTGTCGATCACGGTCGAACCGGGCGAGGTGCTTGCCATCGTCGGACCTTCGGGCATGGGCAAGAGCACGCTCGCCCGCATCCTTGCCGGTATCCAGCGCCCGATTTCGGGAGACATGCGGCTGGATGGTGCCGATCTCTTCTCCTGGCCGCGCGCTTCAGTCGGGGAGGTCGTGGGATATCTGGCGCAGGAGGTCGAACTGCTCGACGGCGCTACCATCATCGACCTGGTCGCACGCGGCAGCGAAGCTGAGCCGGACGCCATCGTCGGGGCGGCGCGGGCAGCGGGCTGTCACGACATGATCCTGCGCCTGCCCGACGGCTACAGGACGCGGGTGGGTAGCGGCGGTATCCGCCTGTCCGGCGGCCAGCGGCAGCGCATCGGGCTGGCGCGCGCCCTGTTCGGAAAGCCTCGCCTTGTCGTTCTGGACGAGCCAAGCGCGCATCTCGATATCGAGGGACGCCGAGGACTGGTCGCGGCGCTGGAACATCTGCGCCGCGCCGGTGCCGCGGTTGTCGTGGTGACCCACGATGCGGCGCTGGCACGCGTGGCCCAACGCGTGCTCGTGCTGCGCGGTGACGAGACCGCCCTTCAATCCTTGGACCGGAGGCAAGCATCATGAGCATCAACCTGACCGTAGCCGATCTGCCGGCACCGCCTATCCGCGCCGTCGTTCTGTTCGGCGTCGGCGCTCTGGTGGTTGCGGTGGCAGGATTCGGAACCTGGAGTGCGCATGCGCCACTGGGCAGCGCCGTGATCGCCCAGGGCCAGCTTACCGTGGAAACCCACCGCAAGCCGGTCGCCCATCTTGAGGGCGGGATCGTGCAGGACATCCTGGTCCGCAACGGCGACAGCGTCCAGGCGGGACAGGTCCTGCTCCACCTTGAGGCGACGCAGGCGGACGCGGCTCGCGATGGATTGGCGGCACAGCGTGACGCGCTGCTGGCGCTCGACGCCCGGCTGACTGCGGAGCGGGAGGGCAGGGGAGCGCTGACATTGCCGGAAGAGCTGGCCGACCGCCTGACCACGCCGCGCATCGCCGAAATCGTGGAGAGCCAGCGCACGATCCTGGTCAGCCGGATGGCGTCGCTCGATGGGCAGATCACGATGCTGCATCAGGAAGCGGCCAGCGCCGAAGCCGAGATCGCCAGCGAACAGGCCCAGATTCGCAGCCTGGATGTGCAGCGTTCACTGATCCGCGATGAGAGGGAAGACGTCCGCGCGCTGCTGGCCAAGGGGCTGGAGCGCAAGCCGCGCCTGCTGGCGCTGGAGCGGCAGTTGGCGGCTCTGGACGGGGCAGCCAGCGATCTGGAGGGTCGCATCGCGAAGGCGGGCCAGACCATTGCGCAGGCCGGAATGCATGTGGTCCAGATCCGCGATCAGCGCCTGTCGGAGGTCGCCCTTGAGCAGCGGGACACCCGCATGAAACTGGCAGATATCGATGAACGTTTGCGGGCTGCCACGGATGTCGCATTCCGCCACGAGGTGACCGCTCCGGCCGCCGGTGTTGTGCTGGGTCTGACGACCACGCCGGGCGCTGTCGTGAAACCGGGTGAAACGATCCTGGAAGTGGTGCCGACTGCCGACCGTCTGCTGGTCTCCGCCCGCGTCGCCCCCACGGATGTCGACGAGGTCCAGCCCGGCCAGAAAGCCGAACTCCGCCTGCTCCCCTTCCGTGCGCGCTGGCTGCCGCCAGCCAATGGACGGGTGCTGTCGGTGGCGCCCGACGCGGTGACCGACCAGCGGACGGGAACGCCGTACTTCGAAACCAGCATTGAGCTGGACAGCCTGCCGGTGGCACGATCAGCGCTCCAGGCCGGAATGCCAGCTGAAGCGCTGATCGCCACCGGCGAACGAACCTTGTGGCGTTATCTGGCGCAGCTGGTGCTCGACAGTTTCCTCCGGTCCATGCGCGAGCGCTGAGTTCGCCGACCAGGCTCCCTCCCCGTGCTCGATGGCGAAAGCATCAAATAAAGCTAATGTCTTGTGATCCAGGTGCAAGCCTGATTACAAGACATTTTCTTTTATCGCTACGCTATTTTTCCCAGAAATAATTGAAACACTAATCACTGTATTGCGATATCAAGATGAAACACCATTCATTCAATATCAGCTCAGTCGACGGGATGGACGGATGCGGGCGCCGCCAAGTAAACAGCGGAACTTAAAACGACATCTTCAAGACCCGGTGCCCCGGCATCGACTTGCCTATAACAACATCAACCCCGCCGCGCTTCGCTCCGTTGGAACGGTGCACGCGGCAGCCAACTTCTGAAAGGTCTTCTAGTCATGAAAATCGTCGGCGACAGCTTCTTTGACAACAATGGCAACCTCATCATTGACGACAACCTCGTCGGCACCAGCGAAATCGACAGCATCATCGGGCGCACCGGCAACGATACGATCCACGCCGGCGGCGGCAACGACGGGCTGCGCGGCGATGACGGCGACGATAAACTATTCGGCGAGGGAGGTAATGATACGCTTCTCGGCGGCTCAGGCAAAGATCTGCTTGACGGCGGCAGCGGCATCGACACCGCGAATTACGGTGGCGAACTCAGCGTGACTGTGGATCTCTCCAATAGCTTCGCCTTCGGCGCCAGTGCCGGCTTCGACACACTGGTCTCGATCGAGAACGTCAACGGTTCTCTCAACGACGACATCATCACCGGCAATTCCGGCAACAACGTGCTCCAGGGTCTCGCCGGCAAGGACGTGCTCCGGGGTGGCTTTGGCACCGACGTGCTGACCGGTGGCCAGAGCACTGTCAAAGACCTTACCGTATCCGACACCTTCAAGTTCAACTTCGCTACCGAAAGCACCCCGGGTACGGCCCATGATGTCATCACTGATTTCGTCCATGGGGTCGACAAGATCGACGTCCATGCCATCGACGCCAAAGCGGGCGCTATCAACGGCGAGCAGGACTTCACTTTTATCGGCAACGCCTCTTTCGTCAATGCGCAGGGACTTGCCACGCCGGGGCAACTAAGGGCCGAGGTGGTGAGTGGTCATACTCTGGTTCAGGGCAATATCGACTTCGATAGCGCGCCCGAGTTCGAGGTTCAACTCGACGGAGTCACTGTGATTTCGATCAACGACTTCATCCTTTGACGCCTATCACTCTATAATCGCACCTGCACGTATCACGTCGTCCTGATCTTTGCTGGCCGGGATGTTCTCGGCCAGCACCGTGACCGACTGAGCCACCAGCAATCCCCGGCGCCGTAGAATGTTGCAGAGTTGGCACTTCGTTGCAGCATCTTGGCTGCTGACGAGGACGAGGTAACAACTGTCGCGACTTTCTACCCTCGACTGGCCGACGACGATCGAGAACTTCTTCTAGTTATCGTGCCATTGCCGGAGACAGCCAACGTCGATCCCGACGATGACTGTTTCCCGCGGCTTCGGTGACGGCTGGTCAGCGGCGCGACCGTCATGTCTGAAGGCCAACAGGCCGACGCCGAGTTCGCCGTGCTGCCGATCGGCGACCTATGCATTTGCGCGAGTATCAGCTAACCACTGCCCCAGCACTGCGAAGACCATCGGACGCGCCATAATCAATCAAATGCAGAGCCTGGATCGAGCTTACTCAGACGAACGGAAGTGTAATCAGAAACACGATCGGGCGGAATCAAGCGCACTAGATATGCTGGTCTCGCAAAGCCTGAATTCATGCACCAAAGCCTGCCATGGGTGTTAAAGTCGATTTGATCAATTGCTGCCAAAAACTGCCACTGGGATGCCTCCGGGAGCGGCCGACATGAGCAATGGGCACATCCTCGTCGTCGATGATGAAGCGGAAGTTCGTGATCTGCTTCAGGAATATCTGACCAGGCAAGGTTTCCGGATCAGCACTGCTGAGAGCGTTCCCGCCGCCCGCGCGATACTTGATGGCGAGGACTCATGCGTGAATCTCGTTATTCTGGACCTGCGCATGCCGGGTGAAGACGGGCTTGTCCTGGCGCGGGAGCTGCGGAGCAGGAGCAACATCGCGATCATCATGGTGACGGCATCCGGCGAGACGATCGACCGGGTGGTCGGGCTGGAGATCGGCGCCGACGATTATGTGGCGAAGCCGTTCGACCCGCGCGAACTTCTGGCCCGCATCAGGAGCGTCCTGCGTCGGACCCAGATCATGGCGGAGTCCGTCCCCGCTCAACAGGAGAACGGGCAGGAGAATCCTGGATCCAGGGGGGTCCGCTTTGGGCGCTGCCTGCTTGATCTGGATGCCCAGCGGCTGTTCGCCCCGGACGGCACTGAGGTACCAATCACAGCCATGCAGTTCGACCTGATCGAAGCGTTCCTCAACCATCCGAACCGAGTACTATCACGCGACCAGTTGCTGGAGCTTGCGCACAAGCGCGGCGACGAACCGTTCGATCGCAGCATCGACATTCGCATCGCACGCCTGAGGCGGAAGATCGAGGAGCACCCGGAACGGCCCCGGACCATCAAGACTGTGCACGGCGTCGGCTACATCTACGTTCCGGCCCCAGGTTGATCATCAAGCAAACCAGGTACGAACATGACGGCGTGGGGACATGTCGGCTCACTGGTCCGCCGCTATTTCCTGGGGTTGGTCGCGGTAGCCCTGCCGCTCCTGCTGCTGATCGCAGGTCTGGCCGTTGCGCAGTTCAGGGCGGAGCGGGCAAGCCGGCTCGACACCATGGCGCGCGACGCCGCCGACCTCCAGTTACTGCTGGATGAGCTCCTCAAGTCCGCCGACGACCATGTCCGGCAGATGCGCCGGAGTGCCGAAACCCATCTATCAGGGCTGCTGCCGACTTCGGCGTCTCCCCTGCGCAACCTGATCGGCGCTGAACGGTGGGACAGCGACACCATGCGCGGAGAAGGGCTTTTTCTCGTCGGCGTTACCGGCACCGGCGCGGAAGAGCTCGTGGGAAACCTGCACGGCCGAAGCGATATCCTGCTGCGGCGCGGCAACGGTGACAGGGAAATCGACATGGCCCTTGGCCTGTTCGAGCCAATGCACCTGGCGCATCTGACAGCCCCTCACTTACGCTGGAGCTATTACTTCTCCGCGCGCGGCGATTTCCTGACAATCTACCCCTATGCCAGCGCGGGCGATGTCATGAAGGGGCTCGGTCTCCATTCCTTCGATGACTATCTTGGCGCGATGTACGACTACGACGTTTATCGGCTCAGCCTGCCTGCCGTCAATCCAGACAGGAATGGATACTGGACACCCGTCTATTTGGATGTCGGCGGGGCTGGTTGGATGATAAGCCATGCGGCGCCGGTCTATGCCGGCGGCGTTTTCACCGGCATGGTCGGAACCGACGTGCTGCTCGACTTCCTCACCGTGTTCCTGGCCGAGCGGCATCAGTCGCCGGGCAGAGCGTTGGTCATTGATGAGCGCGGTGATCTGCTGGCTGACAGCGCCGGCTCAGTCAACCGGACTGAAAGGCTGCAGGCAGAGGCTATAATGGGCGGCTTCCTGGCGCTCGCCGATCTGCTGGCTCCATCACCGGCCCCCAGGCGGATTAACGGGCGGGAACTGATTTCGCGGCCGTTGACGGCGGCGCCCTGGCATCTGGTGATGGTCGCAGATGAGAGCGAGGTCACGCAGCTGGTCCTGGAGCGGCTGTGGCCCTATGCGTTGATGCTGGTGGGTGTGCTGGCGGCCCTGGTTCTGGCGCAGCAGGTGATGCAGAGATTCTTCGTCGGCCCAGCCATAGCACTTGCCGGCCGTGTCCGGGAGCAGAGCGTCAACAGCGGCGAACCAGGAGAAACGCCAGCCGTGCCGGAGCTTTGGCGGCCATGGTTCCTGGCAGTCGACGAGGCATTTCGCTCGAGCCGGCTGTCCCTCGCCCGCATCAGGGAAGAGCAGGCGCTCAAGGCCGCCATTGTCGAAGCGACCTTCGACAGCATCATCACAATCGACGAGGCCGGCAAGGTCGTGGAATTCAGCGAGGGAGCCGAAGTGGTCTTCGGCTATAGCCGGGACGATACGATCGGCAAGCCAATCTCAGCGCTGATCGTGCCACCCCACCTGCGCAGCCGGCATGAGGAAGGCCTGCGCCGTTACATCGCCACAGGTGAGCGTCACGTGCTGGGCCAGCGCATCGAGATTGAGGGGCAGCGCGCCGACGGCTCCATCTTTCCGGTGGAACTCGCGATAGCCGAGGTGCGCCTTCCCGACCGACGCCTGTTCACGGCTTATCTGCGCGACATCACCGACCGCAACCGGGCCGAACAGGCCTTGCAGGAGAGCGAGCGGCAGTTCCGCGCCATCGTTGAAGACCAGACCGAGTTGATCTGCCGCTTCGACCAGGACTTCCGCCTGACCTTCTCAAACCGCGCGCATGCACGGCTTTTCGGAGCTGAACCGGAAGCGCTCAAGGGCCTGTATTTCTTCGACTCCATCCCCGAGGATATCGGCAGGGAACTGCGCCGCGATCTGCTGGCCCTGACGCCGGAAAACCCGGTTTTCAACGCGGAGCACGAAAAGGTGTTTCCCAACGGCGAGCGCCGCTGGTTCGCCTGGACCAACCGCGCGCTGTTCGACGCCACCGGCCGGCGTACCGGCTTCCAGTGTGTCGGGCGGGACACCAGTGAGGCGCGGCGGGCGCAGGAGGACCTCCGGGCAAGCGCTGCCGAGCTTGCGCTGATAGCGGATTGCATCCCGACCGCTGTCATGATCGTAAGAACCGGACAGACGGAGATCATGTTCGCCAACCAGGAGGCGCAGCGGCTTTTCGGGCTAAGACAAGGCGGTGGGGTGGATGAGATCGCCGCCGTTTATGAAGACCCGGAGGATCGCATGCGGTTCCTGCGGTCCCTTCGTGATCAGGGCACCGTTGAGGGGTTCGAAGTGCCGATGCGGCGGGAAGACGGCTCCGCCATCCGGGGGCTGATCTCCGCCCGTACGATCGATTTCCGGGGCTCTTCGGCAATCGTGGGCGTGGTGACCGACATCACTGCCCGGCTCGAAATGGAGCAGGCGCTGCGGGCAAGCGAGGCGCGGCTTGCCGCGTTCATGCAGAATGCCCCCGCGGGCATGTACCTGAAGGATCTGGAAGGCCGCTACATCATGGTCAATCCGGAGATGGAAAAGGTCCAGAACCGGCCGATGGACCGGATCATCGGCCGCACGCCCGAGGACATCTTCAAACCGGAGGATGCGGCTGTTATCCGCCGCCACGATCGCAAGGTCATGAGGAAAGGCGCCATCGTCGTCAACGAGGAGTACCTTCCCTACATGCCGCACTACATATGGCGGATGGTGATCCGTTTCCCGATCCGGGACGAACCCGGTCGGATCACGCATTTGGCGGGCTTCGTGGTCGATATCAGCAGCCGCAAGCGTGCCGAGATCGAAGCGGACCGCCAGCGCGCCGCGGCACACCAGCGGGAGAAGCTGGCGGCACTCGGATCACTGCTGGCCGGCGTGGCGCACGAGCTGAACAACCCGCTGTCCGTCGTGCTCGGCCGCGCGATGATGCTGGAAGAGGAGATTGACGACCCGGCTGTTCGCAACTCGCTTGGGCGCCTGCGGACAGCGGCCGAGAGGTGTGCACGGATCGTCAAGAGTTTCCTGGCCCTGGCGCGCCAGAAGGCGCGGGAGCCGAAGCCGGTCGATGTCCGGTCCATTTTGAACGCCGGGCTGGAAATACTTGCCAGCAATCTGCGGAGTGCCGGGATCGAAGTCGTGCGTGAGGATGCTCCGGACCTGCCGTCGGTCATGGCCGACGAGGACGAGCTGCATCAGGTTTTTCTGAACCTGATCGTCAACGCCTGCCAGGCGCTTGAAGCGATGCCGCCGGTCCTGGCCGATCTCACGGCTTCGGGAAAGCTCTCGGGAGGGACACGGCGGCTGTGGATCCGCACCTCGACTGTCGAGGGCGCGGGGCCTGGGATCGTCCGGATCGCGATCTGCGATAATGGACCGGGAGTGCCGACGGCGCTGCAGTTCCAAATATTCGACCCGTTCTTCACGACAAAGCCGGTCGGTGCCGGCACTGGTCTGGGGCTGTCCGTCTGCCATGGCATCGTGTCGACCCATGGCGGCACGATTGCCGTGGAGGACAGGCCGGGAGGAGGCGCCTGCTTCATCGTAACGCTGCCGGCCTGTACCGTGGACGCGGGCGCTACGGCAAACCTTCCGCCGATTGCGCCGGGCAGGGGCGGCGATGTACTGGTGGTGGACGATGAACCGGAAGTCGTCACGATGCTGAAGGAAGCGCTGATACGCGACGGCCATCGGGTGGTGACGGCACCCAACGGCGTCGCGGCTCTTGAAGTCCTGCGCGCCGGCCAGTTCGACGTCGTGCTCTGCGACATCAGGATGCCGCATCTGGATGGGCCGGGGCTCCTGAGGGCGCTGGAGACGATCCGGCCGGACATGGCAGGACGTGTTCTTCTGATGACTGGGGATGTTCTCCGCGCGGCGGCGTCCCTGCCGCCCGGGACT
>DASQKT010000620.1:0-2916 GCA_035630415.1 Skermanella sp. | reverse complement strand
CGGCGAGCTGGTCCTGAAGGACGAGCCGCTGCCGGACCCTGGCGGCGTCCGCACGGCGCAAGCCTTCTGCCAGGGTATCCGGGAACTGGGCCTCGCCGTGCTGCCCTGGACGCGCGAGTTGGAGAACTTCCGCGCCCGCGTCGAGTTCCTGCGCCGGTTCGAGCCGGAGGACTCCGGCTGGCCGGACCTATCCGACGATGCGCTGCTGGCAAGCCTGGAAGACTGGCTCGCTCCGTTCCTGACAGGGCTGACGCGCCGTGCCCATCTGAAGCGGCTCGACCTCGGCTCGGCGCTCAAGTCGCTGCTGCCCTGGGACCGGCAGCGCGATTTGGAGGATGCAGCACCCACCCATGTCAACGTCCCCAGCGGCTCGCGCATCCCGCTCGACTATACCGGCGGCGGCGTGCCGGTGCTGGCGGTGCGGCTTCAGGAAATGTTCGGGCTGGCCGAAACGCCGAAGCTCGCCCATGGCCGCGTGCCGCTGGTGCTTCATCTGCTGTCGCCGGCCCATCGGCCGATGCAGGTGACCAGCGACCTCGCCAGCTTCTGGGCCAATACCTACCGCCACGTCAGGGCCGACCTGAAGGGCAAGTATCCGAAACATTACTGGCCGGACGACCCGCTGGAAGCGGAACCGACCAGCCGCGCCAAACGCCGGGGCACCTGAATGGCCGTATCAGCCACTAAAACTGACGTCATCATCGTCGGCGCCGGAGCCGCCGGGCTGATGTGCGCGATTTCCGCCGGGCGGCGTGGTCGCCGGGTGCTGCTGATCGACCATGCCGAAAAAGCGGGCAAGAAGATCCTGATCTCCGGCGGGGGGCGCTGCAACTTCACCAACCTGCACACCGCTCCCGACCGCTTCATCTCGGCCAACAGGCATTTCTGCATCTCCGCCCTGCGGCGATACACCCAGCACGACTTCATCGCGCTGGTCCGTCGCCACGGCATCGCCTTCCATGAAAAGAAGCTGGGGCAGTTGTTCTGCGACGACAGCGCCCGCGACATCGTCGGCATGCTGCTGCGCGAATGCGAGGAAGCCGGCGTCACCCTGATGCTGGATACAACCGTCGGCCGGATCGAAAAGGACGGCGGTTTCCGGGTCGAGACCAGCCGGGGCGCCTTCGAGACCGAGAGTCTCGTGATCGCTACCGGCGGTCTGTCGATCCCGAAGATGGGCGCTACCGGCTTCGGCTATAATGTGGCAAGACAGTTCGGCGTCGAGGTGCTGCCGACCAGGGCCGGGCTAGTCCCCTTCACCTTCGCCGATGCCGATCCCAGGAACTTCAAGGATCTGGCGGGCGTGGCGTTCGACGCCGAGGTCCGCTGCAACGGCGTCTCGTTCAGCGAGGCGATGCTGTTCACCCATCGGGGCCTCAGCGGCCCGGCCATCCTCCAGATCTCGTCCTACTGGAAGGACGGCATGCCGGTGGAGATCGACATGCTGCCGGGAGCCGGCATCGAAGACCGGCTGAGGGGTCTTGTCGCGGAACGTCCCAAGGCGGAAGTGAAGACTTTGCTGTCCGACCTGCTGCCCCGCCGGCTGGCCCTGAAGGTCACTCCGGCGTCCTTCGACGGCCGCCCGGCCAACAGGGTGCCGGAGCGGGAATGGCAATCGCTGACCCATGACCTCCGCCACTGGGAGATTTCCCCCGCCGGGACGGAAGGCTACCGGACCGCCGAAGTCACCCTGGGCGGCGTCGATACCGCCGCCTTGTCGTCCAAGACGATGGAGGCCCGCACCGTGCCGGGTCTCTACTTCATCGGCGAGGTGGTCGATGTGACCGGCTGGCTCGGCGGCTATAACTTCCAATGGGCATGGTCGTCCGGTTACTGCGCCGGCCAGTTCGCCTGAAGCCCGGTCGCCTGAAGACAGTTCGCCTGAAGACAATTTGCCCTAGGCGAACTCCAATCCAGGCCAGCCTTGGTCACTCTTCTTTTACGACCGACGGTTAGTTTATAAGCCGAGCATCGAATTTATAACAAAAGCCTAGAAATGATATCAACTGGTACTCGGCTCCCCTCGATCATCTCCAGCGACCCTTCCCTGCTGAGCGAGTGGATCGCCTTTTCGACGGTTCAATGCCGGTCCTTCGACGTCCTGCGCCGGGAGATCGAGGAAACCAGCCGGAGTATCGAGAACAGCACGCAGGATATCAGCACCGGGTTCCGCGACTTGGCGGACTCGGCCGGTGAGCAGAGCCGCCGGGTGCAGGAAATCATCGCCAACGCCAACGTCGTCGAACTGGACGGCGAAAGCGTCCCGATCGAGCGGGTGATGGTCGCGATGCAGGAAATCCTGGTGGACATGGTCAACAACATCGTCTCGCTGTCGAAGCAGGCGATGCGAATGGTCTACCTGCTGGACGATGTCGTCCAGGACGTTCAGGATGTCGAGAAGTTCATCGGTGAGATCGGCGAGATCAACCAGCAAACCAATTTCCTGGCCCTGAACGCCCGTATCGAAGCCGCCCGCGCCGGTGCCGCCGGAACGACCTTCCACGTGGTCGCCGGGGAAGTCCGCCAGCTTTCGTCCACGACGGCAGCTCTGGCGGAGCGGATGCGGCTTTCGGTCGGAGCCGTCTCCCGTGGGGTCACCCGAGGCTACGAAATCCTTCAGACCATCGCCGACACCGACCTGTCGCCCCAGCTTCTGGCGAAGGAGCGGATCGACAGCGCCATGTCCGGCCTGATCGTCCAGGCCGAGCACTTCACGGCGGTCCTGAGCGATGCCGTCGTCGCGTCGGACACGATGACCCGCAACATCGGCCAGATCGTCACCCGGTTGCAGTTCCAGGATCTGGCGAAACAGCGTTTCGAGCATGTCATTGACGGCATGATGCTGATGAAGGGCGGGCTGGAAGATTTGGGAGCCGCGACCGCCGCTGTAGTTTCCCCTTCTCCGCCCGACCAGTC
>DASQKT010000619.1:0-13434 GCA_035630415.1 Skermanella sp. | reverse complement strand
CGAGATCGACAAGCTGGTGCTTCGCGAACCACATATCGCGTTGGAAGTCGACGCTCAGGGCCGCCCGAACTGGGTGCTGGAAAACCAGGCAGCCCAGGCTCCGGCGGAGCCGGCTCCCGCACCTGCCGAGCCGGCCGGCGGGTTGCCCGAACTGCGCTTCGGCGAGGTCGAACTGGTCGAAGGCAAGGTCAGCTATTTCGACGCCCGCAGCGGCGCCTCCTATGAGGTCGATCGCGTCAACGTGGAGGTGCTGGCTCCCGATCTGGACCAGCCGGCGAATATCAAGGGCAAGCTGGTCTTTCGGGACCGGCCCATCACCATCGACAGCCGCATCGACCATCCGCGCGGCCTGATCGAGACAGGCGCTTCGAAGCTGGTCGCCGCCGTCGCCGGCGATCTGATTTCCGTCAAGTTCGACGGCGAGCTGGCGAACGGGCAGGGTGGTCCCGGCGCTCGCGGTGCGCTCGACGTCAGCGCTCCCGCGTTGCGCGATCTGGCGGCTTGGGCGACCGGCAGCAACTCCGGCCCGATGCCGGTGCAGAACGCCTCTCTAACCGGAAACCTGGATGCGAACGGGCAGCGGGTGGCTCTGACCGGCGGCACCTATAAGGCGGGCGATGTGGAAGCGACCGGCAATGTCGGGCTCGGGCTTGCCGGACCGCGTCCCAGGATCGACGCGGTCCTCAGTCTGGCGCGGCTGCATCTGGACCAATATTTCAACCAGCCCGATGGTGCGGCAGCGCAACCGGCGCCAGGGCAATCGCAGCAGCCCCAGCCCGCTCCCGCGGCGCCCAAGCCGCAGGCCGATGGCTGGAGCACGGAACCGATCGACCTCTCCGCCCTGCGCAAGCTCGACGCCGATATCAAGCTGGCGATTGCCGGGCTGACCGTAAAAGGCGTCGATGTCGGAGCCTCCGACATCGCTGTGCTACTCAACGATGGCAAACTGAAGACGACGATGGGGGAAACGGCGCTGTTCGACGGGACCATCTCCGGTCAGGTCAGCGCCGATGCGGCGGCGGCCGTGCCGGCGGTCGGCCTGGATTTCCGGATCAACGGCGTCCAGGCTGAGCCGGTGCTGACCCGCTTTGCCGAGTTCGACAAGCTGGCCGGCACCGCCCGCGCGGTGGCATCCCTCAAGACGACGGGGAACAACCAGCGCGCCATGGTCGAGGCGCTGAACGGTCAGGGCTCCGTGACCTTCACCGACGGCGCCATCAAGGGCATCAATCTGGCCGCCATGGTCCGCAATGTCGGCGCCGCCTTCCAGGGGCAAGCTGTCGGCAACGAGCCGCAGCAGACCGACTTCGCCGAACTGGGAGGCACCTTCACGATCCAGAACGGCGTCGTCCACAACAACGATCTGCGCCTGCTGGCGCCGCTGCTGCGCCTGGACGGCGCCGGGACCGTGTCGCTGCCGCCGAAGACGGTCGATTACCGGCTTCAGCCCCGTTTGGCCGCGACCATTGAGGGGCAGGGCGGCAAGTCGGACGTTCAAGGCATTTCGGTCCCCGTGCTGATCCGGGGCAGCCTGACGAGCCCGAGCTTCGCGCCCGACGTCGCCGGTCTGGCGGAGGAGTTGATTCGCAACCCCGATGCAGCCCGCCAGCAGCTTGAAGCCTTGAAGGGCAAGAAGCCGAAGGAAGCGGTCAAGGGCCTGATCGAGGGGTTGAGCGGCGGCGGCAATCAGGCTCCCAACCAGGGCGCCAGCGATCCGGCACAGCAGTTGAAGGGGCTGTTCGGCCGCTGACCTATCCGTCGGCTTATTTTCGGAGAAGCGCTGTCAAATGATCGCCGCCTTGATGGCCCTTCTGGCCTGCCAGGTCGCGGGGGAACTCGTGGCCCGGCTGCTCGGGTTGCAGATCCCCGGCCCCGTGATCGGAACCGTCCTGCTGTTCATCCTGTTGCTGGTGCGGGGCCGGGTTCCCGACGCCCTGCGCGACGTCTCGCGCGGGCTGCTGACCAACCTGTCGCTGCTGTTCGTCCCGGCCGGCGTCGGCATCATCCAGCACCTCGACCGCATCCGCGGCGAGTGGGTCGGCATCGTCGCGGCCTTGGTCGGCAGCACTGTTCTGACCATGGTGGTGGCGGTCTTCGTATTCCGTCTGGTGTCGCGCCTGAGCGGCGCCGATCGGGGGGACGCATGATCCCCATCCCCCCTGTGATCGAGGATGTCTGGGTCTATCTCAGCACCACCCCGCTGCTGTGGCTGACCGCCACGCTTGCCGCGTTCCTGGCGGGACAATGGCTGTTCGAGCGTGCCGGCCGCCGCCCGCTGGTCAATCCCGTCGCCATCGCGGTGGTGCTGCTGATCGTGCTGCTGAAGGCGACGGGCACGACCTACCAGACCTATTTCGACGGTGCCCAGTTCGTCCATTTCCTGCTGGGTCCGGCGACGGTCGCACTGGCAGTTCCGCTGCACCAGAACTTCGGCGCGGTCAGGCGGGCGGCGTTGCCGATGCTGGCGGCATTGCTGGCCGGATCGGTGACGGCGGTCGTTTCCGCCGTAGCGATCGCCGTCGCTTTCGGAGTCAGTCCGGAAACGATGCGGTCGCTGGCGCCGAAGTCGGTCACGACGCCGATCGCCATGGGCATCGCCGAGAAGATCGGCGGCATCCCGTCGCTGACGGCCGTCATGGTCATCATCACCGGGATCGTCGGCGCCATGACCGTCACGCCGCTGATGAACCTGCTGCGCGTCAGCGACTGGCGGGCGCGCGGATTCGCCGCCGGGGTAGCGTCCCACGGCATCGGCACCGCACGCGCCTTCCAGGTCAACGAGGTTGCGGGGACCTTCGCCGGGATCGCCATGGCGCTCAACGGCATCGCGACCGCGATCATGGCGCCGCTGCTGATAAGCCTGCTCGGCTAAGGCGAATTTATGCTGCAAGCCCGCTCGTTTTGCCGTCAAACTGGAGAGGCGAAGGTGCCGGGAAGGTGCCGCTACAAATAGGGGAGGGATGCCGCGTGGACACTCCTGAAGGTCGGATTCCGGCGCCTTCTCCGGCGCCTCTGGTCGTTGTGCTCGACGGTGGTTTCGGCAGCTATCACGCCGAACGTGAAGTGCTGGAGCCGTTGGGCGCAACACTGGTCGAACGCAGTTGCCGGGGCGATCGCGATATGATCCATGCAGCGCTTCGCTCCGCCGATGCGGTGCTCGTCCGGGAATGTCCGCTAGATCGTGCCGCCTTCGAGGCGATGGAGAAGTGCCGGGTCGTCGTGCGCTACGGCGTGGCGCTGGATAATATCGACCTCGAAGCGGCAACCGAGCGCCGCATCCCTGTTGCCAATGTCCCCGAGTTCGGCATCGACGAGGTCAGCAACCATGCGCTCGGCCTGCTGCTGGCGGTGGCCCGGCGCATCCCGGCGCGGGACCGCGACGTGCGCGCCGGCCGCTGGAACGTCGCGCGGGCCGAACCGATGTTTCGGCTGGCCGGCGGCACCCTGGGGCTGGTCGGCTATGGCCGGATCGGCGCCGCCTTCCACCGCAAGGCCGCTGCACTCGGCTTCGCCCGGACGCTGGTCCACGACCCGGCCCTGACGCAGGCGCCGGAGGGGGCGGAGCTGGCGCCGCTCGGGCGGCTCTGCCTGGAGTCGGACGTGATCTCCCTCCACGCCAGCCTCAGCGTTTCCACCCGGCACCTGATAAGCCGTGCGCTGATTGGTCTCATGAAGCCCAGCGCCATCCTGATCAATACTGCGCGCGGCGGACTGGTGGACGAAGCGGCGCTGGTCGAAGCCTTGGCCGAGCGGCGTCTGTTCGGCGCCGGGCTGGATGTTTTCGAACGGGAGCCGCCTGGGGCGGACAACTTGCTGATGACGGTCCCCGGCGTGGTCGTGACCGACCACACGGCTTGGTATTCGGAGCAATCGGTGGCCGATCTTCAGCATGAGGCGGCGGCGGAAATCGCCCGCGTTTTCAGTGGAAAGCCGCCGCTCAACTGGGTCAACCGGTGGCAGGTAACTTGAGCCAAACCGTGTATGTCGGCGGCATCGCGCCCTGTCGGCGCTGAGAGGAAGCATTTTGACGGCGAAAGACGCGGCGGGCAAAGACACTGCCGGTACGGAGACGGGTGATAAGAACAGGGCGGGAGCGCTGTCGGCCGATCTGGAGGTCGTCGATCATCTGCTGAACGCCATGATGGCGCAGGTGACCGGCGGAGTTTCCCCAGCGGCCGTCGCTTCCGCCTGGATCGACTGGGGGCTTCATCTGGCATCTTCGCCGGCCAAGCAGGTTGCCCTGACCCAGAAGGCGCTCAGCGGCGTTTCCCACTGGAACGATTATTTCCTGAGAGCGGCCATGTGGTGGCATCCGGCGCCGGTCGCCAAGTCGGAGCCCGGCGATCATCGCTTTTCCGCCCGGCAGTGGGAGTTCTGGCCCTTCAACTCCTTCGCGCAGGGCTTCCTGCTGACGCAGCAGTGGTGGGATGACGCGACGACCGGCATCCCAGGGCTCAGCAAGCGGCATGAAAGCCAAGTCAACTTCATGGCCCGCCAGTGGCTGGACCGCCGCGCGCCATCCAATTTCCTGCCGACCAACCCGGAGGTGCTGGCCTGCACCGTCGCCGAGGCCGGAGAGAATCTGCTGAAGGGCACGCGAAATCTGATCGAGGACGTCCAGCACCAGATGCGGGGTGAACCGCCGGTCGGGACCGAGGCATGGCGTGTCGGCCGCGACATCGCGGTGACGCCGGGCCGGGTGGTCTTCCGCAATCACCTGATCGAACTGATCCGGTACGATCCCGCCATGCCGGACGTGAAGGCTGAGCCGGTGCTGATCGTCCCGGCCTGGATCATGAAATATTACATCCTCGACCTGTCGCCGGAAAATTCGATGGTCCGCTATTTGGTGGGGCAGGGACATACCGTCTTCATGGTGTCGTGGCGCAACCCGACGGAGGGCGACCGCGACCTTGGCATGGACGACTACCGCCGGCAGGGCGTCATGGCGGCGCTTGACACGATTTCGTCCGCCTTGCCGGAACGGCGGATTCATGCCTGCGGCTATTGCCTGGGCGGCACCCTGCTGGCGATTTCGGCGGCTGCCATGGCGCGCGACGGCGACGGCCGGCTGGCGTCGGTCACTCTTCTGGCGGCGCAGACCGACTTCACCGAGGCCGGCGAGCTGATGGTCTTCATCGACGACAGCCAGTTGGCTTATCTGGAACATATGATGTGGGTGAAGGGCTATCTGGAAACCGGCCGGATGTCCGGCGCTTTCCAGCTCCTTCGCTCCAACGACCTGATCTGGTCGCGGCAGGTCGAGCAATATTTGAAGGGGCGGCGCGAGCCCGCCAGCGATCTGGTCGCCTGGAACGCCGACCAGACGCGCATGCCCTACCGCATGCATTCCGAGTATCTCCGCCGCCTGTTCCTGGAAAACCAGCTCATGGGCGGGCGCTTCATGGTGGATGGCAAGCCGGTTTCGCTGAGCGATATCCGTGCCCCGATCTTCGCCGTCGGTACCACCCGCGATCACATCGCGCCCTGGAAATCCGTCTACAAGATCAACCTGCCAGCCGATGCCGAAGTGACCTTCGTGCTGACCTCGGGCGGCCACAACGCCGGTATCGTCAGCGAGCCGGGGCACCGGGGCCGCAGCTATCAGGTGAATACCCGTCAGCCGGAGGACCGCTACGTCGATCCCGACGCCTGGGCGGCCGAGACGCCGCGCATCGAAGGCTCGTGGTGGCCGGAATGGTCCGGCTGGCTGTCCAGGAAGTCCAGCGCGCAGCCGGTGGCGCCGCCCGGCGGTGGCCCGGACCTTGGGCCGGCGCCGGGGACCTACGTGCTTCAGAGCTAAGCGGCGATATCCTTCGGGCATGGTATTGCGGTCGGACGGCTGCATCCTGATCTTTATGGGCAGGCGGGTTGTTCGTGCCCGTTGTTCGGAGATCGGAGAGCTATGACGACGAAGTTTCCGGAGATGATGGCTGGTGCCGTGGTCGGCGCCCTCTTCATCCTCGGCGCCACGATCGGGCAGGCGGCCGCCTGGGATCATCGCGACGGCGGTTCCAGGTATGGCGGCGGCGGCCGGAGTGATTTTCATTGGGACGATCACCACCACGGCCACGACCGTTACTGGGGCCGCCGCAACTGGTACGGTCCGCGCTGGTATGGCCCGCCGCGCTATCGCGGCCCGGAACTTCGGCTCTACGTTCCTCCGCCGGTCGTCTTCTACCCGGCATATCCTGTTCCGGTCCCACCTCCGGTCGTGCAACTCAGTTCCTGTCAGCAGACGGTAGGCAATGGCCTGATCGAGCGCTACGGACAGGGCACGCTGGTTTTTTCCGGCGACGCTTTCGAGGGAACGGTGACCCTCGACCGCCAGCCCTTCAATTATCGTTGCGCCGGCGGTCAGGTGAACATCTGGTAAGCTCTCTGGGGAACCCAGGTTTCGTAGATCGGTCCCTCAGGTAATGCGCACCGCCACATAGGACCCCGGCGCGTCCTCGATCGCCGGCAACTTGCCGGTGCCGGGAATGCGGGCATCGACCTTGCCGCCGCCATGCTTCTGAAGCCACTTGAACCATTCCGGCCACCAGGAGCCCGGCGACTGCTTGGCGGTCTCCAGCCACGCGTCGGGGGTCTTGGGCAGCTTGGTGTTGGTCCAGTAGCAGTATTTCTCGGCGGCGGGTGGGTTGACGACGCCGGCGATATGACCGGACGCCGAGAGCACGAACTTGATCGGTCCGCTGAAGATCTGCGTGGCCGCATAGGTCGATTTCCACGGAGCGATGTGGTCTTCGCGGGTCGACAGCATGAAGGTCGGCGTCTTGATCAGCCGCAGATCGATGGGCTGGTCCTTCAGCGTGATGCCGCCCGGCTGCGCCAGCAAGTTCTTCTGATACATGTTGCGCAGGTAGAAGCTGTGCATCCGTGCCGGCATGCGGGTCGAATCGGAGTTCCAGTACAGCAGGTCGAACGGGAACGGGTCCTTGCCCAGAAGGTAATTGTTGACGACGAACGACCAGATCAGGTCGTTGGCGCGCAGCATGTTGAAGCTGGCCGCCATGGTGCTGCCGTCCAGGTAGCCCTTCTCGTTCATCTTCTCTTCGAGCATCTGCAACTGCTCTTCATCGATGAACACCGACAGCTCTCCCGCTTCGGAGAAGTCGGTCATCGTCGTGAAGAAAGTGGCGCTCGTGATCCGCTCGTCGCCCTTGGCCGCCATATAGGCGAGGGTGGAAGCGAGCAGGGTACCGCCCAGGCAGTAGCCGATAGCGTTGACTTCGGACTGGCCGGTGGCGAGCTGGATCTGGTCCAGGGCCGCGAGCGTCCCTTCCGCCATGTAGTCCTCGAAGCTCTTGGCCGCGAGTTCCTCGTCCGGGTTGACCCACGACACCATGAAGACGGTGATGCCCTGGTCCACCGCCCATTTGATGAAGGAGTTCTTCGCCCGCAGGTCGAGGATGTAATACTTGTTGATCCACGGCGGAACGATCATCAGCGGCCGGCGCAGCACCTGTTCCGTCGTCGGAGAGTACTGGATCAACTGCATCAGGTCGTTCTGGAAGACGACCTTGCCGGGAGTGGACGCGATGTTCTTGCCGACCTTGAAAGCGTCGTAGTCTGTCATCCGGATGCTGAGCTGGCCCTTGCCGCGCTCCAGATCGTCCAGCAGGTGTTCCAGTCCCCTGACAAGGTTCTCGCCGCCCGACTCCATGGTGGCACGCAGCACTTCGGGGTTGGTCATCACGAAGTTGCTCGGCGCCATCGCATCGACGAACTGGCGGGTGTAGAAGTCCACCTTCATCGCCGACTTGTCGTCCATTCCATCCACCTCCCGCACGCTCGCCTGAAGGAAGCGCGCGGTCAGCAGATAGGACTGCTTGATGAAGTCGAACAGCGTGTTCTCGTCCCAGGCGCTGTCCTTGAAGCGCCGGTCGTCCTTGGCCGGAAGGATCACCGGCTCGGCTTCCTGTCCCATGAAGCGCTGGGTGGTCCGCTGCCACAGGGTCATGTAGTCGTACCAGAGCGACATCTGCGCCTGGACGAGCTTGACCGGGTCGGCCATCATCCGCGTCGTCATTTCAAGAAAGGCATTGCCGATATGCAAAGGGTCGGCGGTCGGGTTCGCGTGGCCGTCGCTGGCCTGCCGCGCGAGGAATTCTGTCACCAGATGCTGGCTGTGCTCGGCGATCCGGGCCATCGCCCGGCTTAACTCGACCGGATCAGGAAACTTCACGTCGGGGCCTTGCGTTTCGGCCATGTTTTCGGTCCTCTACGACTTATCGATACTGGCGTTCCGCCCCTGCCGTACGGCGCATATGTCGAACGCGGGCATGCCGGACTTGATGGACTGCGCACTTTGATACAACATCGGCGTAATTTTTTCAGCGCCGTGATGCGTGGGCGACTGGATGAAGACGGAATAGCCCGCGCCGAATCGACGCACGGGGATACTAAAATCCGCCGTTAAGGGAGACTATGCCGGCTATGGGTGACAAAAACGATAAAACGGCACCAAAATGATGGCCGCAGGATTGATCCGTCGCACGGTGCGGCAGTTTATGTTCGTCTTGACGATGACCGTCGGCGTTGCAGGTTGTGCCGACAGTCCTGTCCTGGACCTGCTCGGCGGAGGCGCCGGATTACCACCGGAGGGTGCTGACCAAGGGCTCATCCGCCGGGCGACCGACGAAAACAAGACGTGGCCCAATCTCGCCAGCGTGCCGCCCCGGCCGACCGTCTTCAGCAAGCCTGCCGAGCGGCAAGCGCTGATGGACCGTCTGAAGGTGGAGCGCGGGGAGGACGTGGCGGCCGGTGCCGACCTGGACGCCCGCGCTCCGGTGGCCCCGGCGCGGCAGGCGCCGCCGTCGCTTCCGCCGATGGGCGCGGACGTGCCGCCGCCGGTCGGCGCCATCCAGATCCCCAGCGCTCCGCCGGATATCAGCGTTCAGTGACGTTTTCCGGTTCCCAAGCGGACAATCCGGCGCATCCTTATCTTTAGGGTACTTCCGCTGCCGAAAAATCTCGATTCCGGCGCGGCGGGGCGGTACATACTGGCTCCCCGCTCCGATCCGGCATAGTCGCCGTGTCGGCGCGGGCCGACGCATTTGAGAAAAGCGCCTGTATCTCCAGGTTTTGGGGCAGCCATGACGGATAGCGAATTCCACCGAATCAAAAGATTGCCGCCGTACGTGTTCGCGGAAGTGAACGCCATGAAGGCGCGAGCCCGAGCCGCAGGCGAAGACATCATCGATTTCGGCATGGGCAACCCCGACCTGCCGACTCCCCAGCACATCGTCGACAAGCTGGTCGAGGCGGTGCAGGACCCGAAGACGCATCGCTATTCGAACTCGCGCGGCATTCCGGGCCTGCGCCGGGCGATCTGCTCCTATTACAAGAAGCGTTTCAACGTCACGCTCGATCCCGAGAGCGAGGCGATCGTCACGATCGGGTCGAAGGAAGGTCTGGCCAATCTGGCCCAGGCGATCACGAGCCCCGGCGACATCATGCTGGTGCCCAACCCCAGCTATCCGATCCATCCCTTCGGCTTCATCCTGGCGGGCGCATCCATCCGCCACCTGCCGGTCGGGCAGGGGCACAGCTTCCTTGAGTCGCTGGAACGGGCGGTCAAGCACAGCGTGCCGAAGCCGCTGGCAGTCGTCCTGAACTACCCGTCGAACCCGACGGCCGAGGTCGTGGATCTCGACTTCTACCGCCCGATCGTGGAGTTCTGCCTTAAGCACGGCATCTACATCCTGTCGGACCTGGCCTATTCGGAGATCTACTTCGACGACGTTCCGCCGCCGTCGATCCTGGAGATCCCGGAAGCGCGGGAGATCGCGGTCGAGTTCACGTCGATGAGCAAGACCTATTCCATGCCGGGCTGGCGCATCGGTTTCGCCACCGGCAACAAGAAGCTGATCACGGCGCTGGCGCGGATCAAATCCTACCTCGATTACGGCGCCTTCACGCCGATCCAGGTCGCCGCCGCGGCGGCGCTCAACGGTCCGCAGGACTGCGTCGCCGAGGTCCGCGCCATCTACAAGGCACGCCGCGACGTCCTGATCGAAGGGCTGGCCGCCGCCGGCTGGCAGGTCCCCAGTCCGCCCGCCAGCATGTTCGCCTGGGCGCCGATCCCGCCGCAGTTCGCTCATCTGGGCAGTCTGGAGTTCAGCAAGCTGCTGCTTCAGGAAGCCAAGGTCGCGGTCGCCCCCGGCATCGGCTTCGGCGAATACGGCGATGACCATGTCCGTCTGGCGCTGGTCGAGAACCAGCACCGCATCCGGCAGGCCTGCCGCAACATCCGCCAGTTCTTCCAGGAAGCCGGCATCGCGCCGCCGACCACCGCGCGCCGCGCGCCGGCAGCCTCCAAACAGCGGGCGGCATCGTGAAGACGGCGCTCAGGATCGCCGTAGCCGGCCTCGGCACGGTTGGCGCCGGCGTCCTCAAGGTGCTGGAGACGCACGCGGACCTGCTGGAACTGCGGTGCGGCCGCCGCATCGTCGTCACGGCGGTCAGCGCCCGCACTCGCGGCCGTGACCGTGGCGTCGATCTCGGCGCGGTGCGCTGGTACGAGGATGCCGTGGCACTCGCCTCCGATCCCGACGTGGATGTGGTGGTCGAGCTGATCGGCGGTTCCGAAGGCGTCGCCCGCGACGTCGTCGCGACCGCGCTTGAAAACGGCAAGCACGTCGTCACCGCTAACAAGGCTCTGCTGGCGCACCACGGCAACGAGTTGTCGGCGCTCGCGGAGCGCAAGGGCGTGGCCCTGGCGCTGGAGGCGGCTGTCGCCGGCGGCATTCCGGTCATCAAGGGCCTGCGCGAAGGCCTTGCGGCCAATTCGATCAAGGAAGTCCATGGCATCCTGAACGGCACCTGCAACTACATCCTGACGGAGATGCGGGAAACAGGGCGCGAATTCGGCGACGTGCTGGCCGAAGCGCAGAAGCTGGGCTATGCCGAATCCGATCCCAGCTTCGACATCGACGGCGTCGATGCGGCCCATAAGCTGGCGATCCTGACTTCGGTCGCCTTCGGCTGCCCGGTCGATTTCGGCGCGGTGCATATCGAAGGCATCCGGCATATCTCCGCTCTCGATATCGAATACGCGAAGGAGCTTGGCTACAGGATCAAGCTTCTCGGCATCGCCCGGCGCAACAATGGCGGGATCGAGCAGCGCGTCCATCCTGCCATGGTCCCGATCGATTCGCCGATCGCGGCGGTCGATGGCGTGTTCAACGCCGTCGTGGCGGACGGTGACTTCGTCGAGAAGGTGACTTTCGTCGGCCGGGGCGCCGGCGCCGGTCCGACCGCCTCGGCCGTCGTCGCGGACCTGCTGGACGTGGCGCGGGGCCGGATCACGCCGGTTTTCGGAGTCCCATCCGAGCGTCTCGCACGGATTCATGCGGCCTCTCCGGAGGAACGCCGAGGTGCGTACTACCTGCGCCTCATGGTGGTCGACCGTCCCGGCGTGATAGCAGATGTCGCGGCGTCGCTTCGCGACGAGAACGTCTCGATGGAGGCGTTCCTTCAGCGAGGCCGCGCGCCGGGCGAAGCCGTTCCAGTCGTCCTCACGACCCACGACACCGACGAGGCGTCGATCCAGCGGGCACTGAAATCGCTGGAAAGGTTGGAGGCGGTATTGGAACAGCCGCGCCTGATACGCATTGAGCAGTTCTGATCCGATCACAGGGCCGGTTGGCGGCCTTGGACGGTAGCCAGATTTTAGATGAAATGGGGTCGAACCCCAGGGGGAAAACGATGGTAGAGCAAGAAGCGCGTCAAATGGACCGCAACCTGGCCCTCGAGGTCGTGCGCGTGACCGAGGCGGCGGCCCTGTCGGCATCGCTGCTGATCGGCCGTGGCGACGAGAAGTTGGCCGATCAGGCCGCCGTCGATGCGATGCGGCAGGCGCTGAACGGCCTCGCGATCGACGGTACGGTCGTGATCGGCGAGGGCGAGCGGGACGAGGCGCCGATGCTCTATATCGGTGAGAAGGTCGGCACCGGCGGTCCCAAGATCGACATCGCGCTCGATCCGCTGGAAGGCACCACCATCACCGCCACCGGCGGCCCCAATGCCCTGGCGGTGATCGCCATGGCGGAGGAAGGCGGCTTCCTCAACGCGCCCGACGTCTACATGGACAAGATCGCGGTCGGCGGCAACCTGCCCGACAACATCGTCGATCTGGACGAGACGGTCGAGAACAACCTGCGCAACCTCGCCAAGGCGAAGGGCGCCGAGCTTTCCGAACTGCTCGTCTGCATCCTCGACCGCCCGCGCCATGCCGAGCTGATCGCCAAGGTCCGCGAAGCCGGCGCCCGCATCATGCTGATCGGCGATGGCGACGTGTCAGGCGTGATCGCGACTTCGCAGCCGGAAAGCGGCGTCGATATCTACATGGGCAGCGGCGGCGCTCCCGAAGGCGTCCTTGCCGCCGCCGCGCTGCGTTGCATCGGCGGCCAGTTCCAGGGCCGGCTGCTGTTCCGCAATGCGGACGAGAAGGCCCGTGCCGCGCGTTGGGGCGTTACCGACCTCAACCGAAAGTACGAGCTGAACGATCTCGCCAGCGGCAACGTGATGTTCGCGGCCACCGGCGTCACCACCGGCAACCTGCTGCGTGGCGTCCGCCGCTTCCCCGGCGGCGCCGTCACCCACTCGATCGTCATGCGTTCCAAGAGCGGCACCGTCCGCATGGTCGAGGCTCACCACAACTTCGGCCGCAAGACCGGCTTCGGTCCCACCGATCGGTGACATTCGAGCACGCTTTTCTGAAGGTCAACCGCTCGTTCGGCGGCCGGCGCTGGATCGCCCGGCCCTCGGACGAGCGGACGGCCCTGGCTCTCGCCCAGGGCTACGGATTGCCTGAACTGGTCGGCCGCGTGCTCTCCGCACGCGGTATCGACCTTTCCACAGCCGACGCGTTCCTGACGCCGAAGCTGAAGTCGCTGCTGCCGGACCCCAGCCACCTGAAGGACATGGACGCCGCAGCATCGCGGATCGCCCGCGCCATCATGGACGGCGAGCGCGTCGCGGTGTTCGGCGACTACGACGTGGACGGCGCCACCTCTTCCGCGCTGCTGCGCCGGTTCTTCCGCGCGGCCGGCTCCGACCTCACCGTCTACATTCCCGACCGCATCGCCGAAGGCTACGGCCCCAACGCGCCGGCGCTCCTGCGCCTCAAGTCCGATGGCGTCAGCCTTGTCGTGACGGTGGACTGCGGCGTGACGTCGTTCGATCCCCTTGCCGCCGCAGCGGACGCCGGCCTGGAAGTCGTCGTGATCGACCACCACGCCGCCGAACCGCGCCTGCCGCGCGCCGTCGCCGTGGTCAATCCGAACCGCAAGGACGACGCATCGCCGCACAAGACCCTGGCGGCTGTCGGCGTCACCTTTCTGCTGGTCGTCGCGCTCAACCGCGCGCTTCGCACGGCCGGCTGGTGGAACGACCGCCGCCCGGCTCCGGACCTCCTCAACTGGCTCG
>DASQKT010000618.1:0-3481 GCA_035630415.1 Skermanella sp. | reverse complement strand
CAGTTCGATCATGATGTCATGCAGGGGAGGCGAATTGACCAGCACTTGCTTTATTACATCTGCCGCGGAGGGGCCGGGAGCAGCCACTGTAGCGACAATATGCTTTACGCCAAGTTAATCATGATTCTTTCCGCATGCCGGTATTTCCTCCTCGTGGCGAGGGATGCGCCGGGAAGGCGACGCCGCAACAATTCGTCCGTCCGGCATAGGATCGTGCGTTCAGCGGGGATTGGCGTATTACCCTAAACGTCTACTCCTGTTAGACTTGCCGGAAAGCATGTCCCACCGGAGGAGCCGATCCATCATGAACCACGCCATGACCCGCGCCGAATTGACCGAGAAGATCCTCCAGATCCGGATCGACCGCGACCTGACCTGGAAGTGGATCGCCGAGCAGTCCGGACTTTCCAAGGAATTCACGACCGCCGCCGTCCTGGGCCAGATGGCGCTGCCGGCCGAGGCCGCCCGCAAGGTCGGAGCGGCGCTCGACCTCAACAGTCACGAGGTCAAGCTTCTCCAGCAGATCCCCAACCGGGGCTCGCTGGGCGAAGCCGTCCCGACCGATCCGCTGATGTACAGATTCTATGAACTGGTGCAGGTTTACGGCACCACCTTCAAGGCGCTGATCGAGGAAGAGTTCGGCGACGGCATCATGAGCGCCATCGACTTCGACATGGATATCCAGCGCAAGCCCGACCCCAACGGCGACCGGGTGTCGATTACCATGAGTGGCAAATTCCTGAAGTACAAACAATATTGACCGCATGGATGAGCGCAAACTCAAACCCGGCGACCCGAAACTGCTGGCGATCAGCCAGCAGGGGCGGTGCTTCTACTGCGGCGAACCTGTCGGCGCGAAAGCGACCTACGACCACTTCATCCCGCAATGCTACGGCGGCATCGACGACATAGCCAACATCGTCCTGTCCCACCGCCGCTGCAACATCCTGAAAGGCGACCGCCTGCCGACGCCCGACGAGATCGACAGCTTCCTGACGCTCCGCCGAAACGCCCGCCTGCCGGTCTGGCCCCCGATCCTGGCGCTGGCCGATGCCGAGGAAGGCGAGGAGTGGATCGTGGTGGCAAAGGCGGTGGCGGCCGAGGGCGGTTGGAAGGGGTAGGCTCTGGCGGTGGTGCGGGTATTTTGTCAACTTTGACCGGAAGGATTCCTGGTCCTTGACTGCGCAAGTGCCAGAAGCCATGCTCATCAAGTCCGCTGAGGTGAGAAGGGCTGACTCACGCGCCTGCAATGGCAACTAACTGGTGATGGTGACAATCGTTTCGTCATCCACACCGGCCAAGAGATCGGGAATTGCATCCCGCTCGGACACAAAAACACACTATTTAATGCAGAGATGTTTGCTGAAGTTGTAAATCGGCTATGCTCGACAGCCGAGTTGGCAAAGCAGTCTGAGCATTGACGTCCTGTCGACGCCTCCCATCCGATGTCTCCGCTTTGTCCGTTGCTCCCGGCGCCCCATCCCGCCGATGCTCTCCTCCGCCGCTCGGATAGCGGCAGACACGTTATCCCTATTGACGTAGTAGGAAATATCCGCGACGATTGACACACGAGACTGTTAAAACAGTCCACAGCAGGCGCACATCGAATTCGCCATCAAAAACGTAATTGGGGGAGACAAAAGCATGGAATCCGTGACTGAGACAGTCCGTCGAACAGCCATCTTCCTCGTCGGCCTCGGTGCCCTCTCCGGAGCCTTCATGATCGCCATGAGATTAGCGGTCTGACACTACACCCCTCCACAACGACTATCCGACGACGAAGCAGACGCATCCGGAACGTTCCTGCCTTTACCCGGCGGATGAAGCGCCACTGGGCAACAGGCGCCGGAGTACCGCCATCACCGCTGCCGACGCGGTGATGGCGGACAGGAGCAGGCCCAGCAATCCAACCAGCGCTGAAACGATCATCGCGCCGAGCGCCCAGACCGCCGCCGCCGAGCGAACGGCGATCTTGGCGAACCCGTCGAACACCCGCCGGCCCGCCACCTTGAACAGCCCGGCCGTCGGCTTTCCCATCATCACCGCGACCTTCTCCGCCCGTGGCAGTTCGTCCACGTGATCCAAATTCCGCATCACGGTCAGAGCGCCGCGCGGCGACGCCGCCTTGGCTATGGCGCCGACCGACTTCAGGGCATCCTGAAGCTTTGCGGTGTCTTTCAGCCTTACGAGGTCGGCGAGCGAGCGGGAAAACCCCTTCGTTATCTTGCCGGTCCGATGAGCCAGCTTGGCGAGGGAAACGCCGGTTTTCAGCGCGATCGCACCGCCGCCCGTCGCAAGCACCGCCCCGCTCAGGCCAATGCCCGCAGTGGAAAGGGCCAGTACGGTTTCGTCCACCGGTTCATCGTTCAGGTAGTGTCCGGCCTGAGCCGTCGCGTCCCGCACATCGCCGACCACCGTCAGGTCGGAAATCACGGCACCGACCGCTCCTGCCGTGCCTTCGCCCTCGCCGGTCACGAAGCCGTGCGTTCCGGCGCTGGCGGAGCGCACCAGGGTCGGCAGCCATCGCAGCTTTTCGTCATAACGGTGCCGCAGGGCCGGATCGATCGCGATGCCGAGCAGATCAGCCAGTTCGAACAGATCCCCGGCTTCTTCCGGATTGTCGGCATCGAGGCATTGGGAAATCCGCCGTTCCAGTTCCTCCGGCGGAGCCAGCGGACGGACCGATGCCAGGATGCCGGTCCGGATCTCCTCGTTGGTCGGATCGCGCAGATCGTCCGGTATGATCGCGAAGACGGCCAGCGCAAGACAGGCCGCAATCGCCGCAACGGCAGCCAGCCCCAGGCCAAAACGTCTCATCATCCCGCCATCTACTTCATTTCCGGCAGTGTTGCAGTGCAATTGCGATGCCGCATCCCTACTTTACCAGCAGGCGGGATGGAATAAACAGGCCCGCCAGCGGCGCTTCGCGCATTCGCGATGGTTGATACCGGGTGCGCCGCATACAATGCGAGGGGAACCCCCGTCCGGGTTGCCCATTATTACGGGCGTATTACAGGAAACATGGTCGCGAGATGGCGGAAGTAACGGACACTCTGGAACGGCGCGATGCCCTGCGGGCGATTGCCGCCACTCTGCGCGGCGATGGGATCGAGGTGGAGTTCGACGTCGTGCCGGCCCGCTGGTCGATTGCCGGCGCGCACGAATTCGTCATACCTGGCGCAGACCCAAAACGCCGGCTCAAGGCCCGCTTCCGCGTCACGACCGGTCCGGTCGAGGATGTCGAGCAGGAACTGGCCGACCTGCTGGAAACGCCGGAAGGCATCGGACGGAACGAGATCAAGGCTTTCGCCAAGCGGGTGAAGGCTGCCGTCAAGGGGTCCGACCAAATCCAGGAAGCGACGGACCGAATCGACATCTGGGTCGAGTCGGTCGCCGAACGCGCGGCAGCCTTCGGTCAGAGCTGGCGTCCGCAGGCCTTCTCCGACGACCTTGCCCGCGTGCTGGGATTCGGCGGTCGCAC
>DASQKT010000617.1:0-20697 GCA_035630415.1 Skermanella sp. | reverse complement strand
GGCGACAGCCGCCACGGCCGCTATCTTCTTGATCGGCCAGCGCAGCGCCAAGGGCTCGATCAGCGCCAGCAGCGCCCTGACCGGGAAGAACACCAGCGCCGCCACCAGACTGACATGGATGCCGGAGATCGACAGCAGGTGCGCGAGGCCCGACGCCCGGAAATCGTCCATCACATGGTTCGGGATGGCCGTTTGCTGGCCGGTCAGGAAAGCGCCGATCACGCCGCCCTCCGCCCCGCCGACCGTCTCGCCGATCCGGGTCCCAATGGACACCCGCAGCCGTTCCGCCGCCGCCATGACGCCGGTCCAGAAATCGACCGGCCTGTCCTCGACCCGCTCGACCTTGCCGACCGCATAACCGACGCCGCCGATGCCGGCAAAGAAGGCGGAGCGTCCGAAGTCGAAGGCGCCGGGCATTGCCGGCCCCGGCGGCGGCGAGACGACCGCCATGATCCGGACCCGTTCGCCCGGTTGCGGCAGTTCCAGCGCATTCCGCAAGCGTAGCCGGATACGGCCGGGAGTGGCTGGCGGATCGATCCTGGGAATCGACAGGTCGGTCAGCACGACCCGGCCGCCTTTTTCCAGCTTGTCGATGCTGAGGACCCGGCCAGTGACAGGAACCGGCCCGACCTCTTTTACCAGCAAGGGGGCGAAGACCAGTGCCGTCCTCCACTGGGTCGAAGCGAAGCCCAGTGCCGGGGTCATCAGGGCCAGACAGACCAGCAGCACCCTGTCGCGCCTGCGCAGGACGGCCGCCGCCACCATCAGCAACGCCGCCGCCAAGGTCCCGATCCAGGACGGCGGTTCGGTAGGCAGCAGGAAATAGCCGACCACACCCAGGCCGATGCCCACGGGCGCCCAGAGAATCCAGCGCTCCCGCTCCGCCGCGAAGCAGGCGGCCAGCCGGCGCAGCGGGTTGCGCCATCCAGGCCCCAGACCAGGTCCAAGACCCGCGAGCGCACCTGCCATGCCGTAAACTGAGGTCCGCGATGCGTGACTACCCATCATTCCGCCGGTTGGGGTGCATGGCCGGCCCCAGTGTGATATGTCTGCCGAAACCATTCTAGCAGTCCAGATCGGAATTGCGGTAACGATGACCGTCGTCACGCGTTTTGCGCCCTCGCCCACCGGATTTCTCCATATCGGCGGGGCACGTACAGCCTTATTCAATTGGCTGTTCGCCCGCCATCACGGCGGCACCTTCCTGTTGCGGATCGAGGATACCGACCGCGCCCGTTCCACCGAAGCGGCGGTCGAGGCCATACTCGACGGCCTGAGGTGGCTCGAACTCGACTGGGACGGCGACGCCGTGTCGCAGTTCGAGCGGCGCGGCCGCCATGCCGAAGTCGCGCATCAGATGATGGAAGCCGGCCACGCCTATCGCTGCTACGCCAGCCCGGAAGAGCTGGAGGCGATGCGCGCCGAGCAGAAGGCCGCCGGTCAGCCGATGCGGTATGACGGGCGCTGGCGCGACCGCGACCCGGCGGAAGCTCCCGCCGGCGTCTCGCCGGTGATCCGTCTGAAAGCGCCGCAGGAAGGCGAAACAGTGCTGGCCGACCATGTCCAGGGGGAGGTGCGGGTCCAGAACGCGCAGCTCGACGACATGGTGCTGCTGCGGGCCGATGGCACGCCGACATACATGCTTTCGGTCGTTGTCGATGACCACGACATGAACGTGACCCATGTGATCCGGGGCGACGACCACCTGACCAATACTTTCCGCCAGATACAAATCTATCGCGCGATGGGGTGGGACCTGCCCGAATTCGCGCATATCCCCCTCATCCATGGGGCTGACGGCGCGAAACTGTCGAAACGGCATGGCGCACTGGGCGTTGATGCCTACAGGGACATGGGTTACCTGCCGGAGGCCGTGCGCAACTACCTGCTCCGGCTTGGCTGGGGTCACGGCGACGACGAGATCATTTCGACGGAACAGGCAATCGAGTGGTTCGATCTCGGCGGCATCGGCAGGTCGCCGTCGCGCTTCGATTTCGCCAAACTGGACAACCTGAACGCGCATTACATGCGGCTGGCTGACGATGCCCGTCTGGTCGGCCTGATCGTACCGCTCATCGAGGCGAAGTCAGGCGCACCGGTGAATTCAGAAGCCCGCGACCTGTTGACGCGGGCGATGCCGGGACTGAAGCAAAGGGCGAAGACGCTTGTTGAGTTGGCGGATTCGGCGCACTTTTACGTAGTGGCCCGGCCGCTCAAGCTGACCGACAAAGCAGCCGAACTGGTTGCCGGCGAAGGGGCTGCGGTACTGACCGATCTGGCTGATCGGCTGCGTCCTTTCGACGCTTGGGACGCGGCATCGATCGAGGCGGAAGTGAGGCAATACGCGGAAAATAAGGGACTTAAGCTTGGCAAGGTCGCTCAGCCGCTGCGGGCTGCCCTGTCCGGCTCGACAGTTTCTCCACCAATTTTCGAGGTTGCCGAGTTATTAGGGAAAACAGAAACACTGGCGCGCATTGCGGATATTGCGCAACCGCGCTAAGGCCCACGCGCTGCGTTGCCATTTCCGCTTCGCAGCATTATTCTAACTTGATATGAGACGGTTCGGGTTTTCCCGATGCCGCAATCACAAGGAAGTGCCGAGATGAGCCAGAAAACGGTTACGCTGACTGATAACAGCACCGGAAAGACTTACACGCTGCCGGTGCTCCCAGGCACTACCGGCCCTGAAGTGATAGATATTCGTAAACTTTACGCCGATAGCGGCTATTTCACCTACGACCCCGGCTTTACTTCGACCGGCAGCTGCGAGTCCAAGATTACCTACATCGATGGCGATGAAGGTATTTTGCTGCACCGCGGTTACGCGATCGAAGATCTGGCAAAGAACTGCAATTTCCTCGAAGTCTGCTATCTGCTTCTCCACGGTGAACTTCCGTCCCCCGAACAACTCGTCACCTTCGACAAGACCATCACCTATCACACGATGGTCCATGAGCAGATCAACTACTTCCTGCGCGGCTTCCGCCGTGACGCCCACCCGATGGCGATTCTGTGCGGCGTGACCGGCGCCCTGTCGTCCTTTTACCACGACAGCACGGACATCGAAGATCCGAAGCAGCGGATGATCGCCTCCCACCGGCTGATCGCCAAGCTGCCGACCATCGCCGCGATGGCGTACAAGTACTCGGTCGGCCAGCCCTTCATGTATCCGCGCAACGACCTCAGCTACGCGGAAAACTTCCTGTACATGACGTTCGGCGTGCCGTGCGAGCCGTACGTGGTCAATCCGGTGCTGAGCCGGGCGATGGACCGCATCTTCATCCTGCATGCCGACCACGAGCAGAACGCCTCGACCTCCACGGTCCGTCTGGCGGGTTCGTCGGGCGCCAATCCGTTCGCGTGTATCGCCGCCGGCATCGCCTCCCTGTGGGGACCTGCCCATGGTGGCGCCAACGAGGCGGTGCTGAAGATGCTTCAGGAGATCGGCGACAAGGACCGCATCCCCGAGTTCATCAAGCGCGCCAAGGACAAGAACGACAGCTTCCGCCTGATGGGCTTCGGCCACCGCGTCTACAAGAACTTCGACCCGCGCGCCCAGGTGATGCGCGAGACCTGCCACGAAGTGCTGGCTGATCTGGGCATCAAGAACGACCCGCTGCTCGATATCGCGATGGAGCTGGAGCGTATCGCTCTCGAGGACGAATACTTCATCGAGAAGAAGCTGTACCCGAACGTCGATTTCTATTCGGGCATCATCCTGAAGGCCATGGGCTTCCCGACCAGCATGTTCACCGTGCTGTTCGCCGTCGCCCGCACCGTCGGCTGGATCGCCCAGTGGAAGGAAATGATCGAAGATCCGGGACAGAAGATCGGCCGTCCGCGCCAGCTCTACACCGGTGCGACGCAGCGGACGTTCATTCCGCAGAACGAGCGTGGCTGACCGGCGCGTCACTCCTCATATCGGCTCGGGCGGGTCCAACGGATCCGCCCGCAATCCCCCTGTGAGCATCGCTACGACTCGCGGTGCCCGCATCTTCCCTCCGGCGGCCAACGACAACCGTGCTCCGATGAGGGTACGGCTGCTGCGTCTGGCACGCTGGATCTTCCTGCTGGCTATCGTCGGCGGAATGGCCTGGTACCTGCTGCGGCGCTAGCCTGATGAAAAAGGGCGCTCTTTGGAGCGCCCTTTTCGTTCTGGCGGGACGATCTCGTCGCCACGCAGATTTTAATTACGAACGTTCGATCAGTTCCACCTTGTAGCCATCCGGGTCCTCGATAAAGGCGATCACGGTGGTGCCGTGCTTCATCGGGCCGGGCGGACGCGGGATCTTGACGCCCTCCGCCTCCAGTTCCTTGCAGGTACCGTAGATGTCCGGCACGCCGAGGGCGATGTGACCATAGGCGGTGCCGAGTTGGTACGGCTCCTTCTGGTCCCAGTTGTGCGTCAACTCAAGAACCGTATGGTCCGACTCCTGGCCGTAGCCGACGAAGGCCAGCGTGAACCGCCCGCCTTCGAAGTCGGTGCGACGGAGCAGCTTCATGCCGAGCAGGCGGGTATAGAAGTCGATCGACTTGTCCAGGTCATAGACCCGCAGCATCGTGTGCAGCATGCGGAAATTCGCCATCTCATATCCCTCCGGTTTTCTTGGATACGGTATCAACGTTTGACGCGCGGTTCCGGCCTTCAAGTATGCCGAATACCACGTCCGCCGCCCTTTCGCTCGGCGGCGGACCGCCCTGCCCCAGCCAGCGCGCGACTTCGGCAACACCGTCCCTCTGCTCCGCGCGGGCGGCGGGATCGTCGAGCAGTCTGCCGACCGCGCCGGCCAGATTGTCCGGCGTGCAGTTCTCCTGAAGGAACTCCGGCACCAGCATCCGGTCCAGCATGATGTTGACCAGATTGGCGTATTTGACGCGGATGAAGCGCCGGTAAAGTCCGACGGTGACCGGATGCATTCGGTAGGCGATGACGGCGGGCAGCCGCGCCAGCGCCAGTTCCAGCGCCACGGTACCGGACGCCGCCAGCGCCACTTCGGACGCGGCGAAGGCGTCGTACTTGTTCTGGTCGCCTTCGACCAGGATCACCGGCACCGGCCACCCCGCGACTTCTGCCGCCACCGTGTCGCGCACGTGGGGCACGGTTGGGACGACGGCGACAAGACCGGGATGGTTCGGCGCCAGACGCTCCAGCGTCGCCTTGAAGTCCGGCAGCAGGCGGCTGATCTCGCTCCGGCGGCTGCCGGGCAGGACCGTCAGCAGGCGGGTACCGGAAGATATCCCGTGCTGTGCGCGGAAGCGTCCGGCATCTCCCGAAGCAGCACCTCCCTCCACGATGGAATGGCCGACGAAGGTGCAGGGCAACCCTTCCCGCTCGAAATACGGCGGCTCGAACGGCAGGAGTGCCAGCAGGTGATCGAGAAACGCAGCGATTTTCCGCGCCCGCTTGGGCCGCCATGCCCATACCGTCGGCGCCACGTAATGGACGAAGGGTATGCCGGAACCCTTCAGTCGCTTGGCGATGCGGAAGCAGAAGTCCGGCGCATCGATGGTCACCACCACGTCGGGCCGTCTGTGACGGATCTCCGCCGCCGTCTGCTTCAGCCGGCGGATCAGGTTGGGCAGTTTGGGAAGAAGTTCGGCGATCCCCATCAGCGACAGCTCATGGAGCGGAAACAGCGTCTCCAGACCTTCGGCGATCATGCGCTCGCCGCCGATCCCGGCAAAGCGGATCGGACCTGTCGCTTTCCGCTTCATGGCTGCCATCAGGCGCGCGCCGAGCAGATCGCCGGAAGGCTCGCCGGCGATCAGGAAGACCAACGGTCCTGTATCGGAACTCACGGGGTACTGTCCAATCCAACCACGAAAAGACCGAGCCGGTCGGCCTGCGCTGCTATCGCATCGCGGTCGAGCGCGATGGTCTTGCCGGCCTCGATCGCGATGCCGCGCAAGCCGGCGGCGGCGCACCGCTCCACCGTAACGACGCCGACGGTAGGCAGATCGAAACGAAGATCCTGTGTGGGTTTGGTCATCTTGACCAGCACGCCGCCGGGGCCGTCCCGGCGCAGAGTCCCGCAACGCTCGATCAGGGCGTCGGTGCCCTCGATCGCCTCGATACCCAGCACCAGCCCCTGCTGAACGATCACCGCTTGGCCGACATCCAGCGGCCCCAGAGCCCGGATCACGGCCATTCCGCGCGCGATGTCGCCTTCCGCCTGCTCATCGGGCACGAGGCCGCCCAGCGGTCCGGCGGGCGTCAGCAGATCGCGGAAGACATCGTGGGCGGCAACCACGTGGAAGCCCTCGCCCTCCAGTTCCGCCGTAACCGCCTTCAGCAACCCGTCGTCTCCAAGGGCTCGGGCGCCGATGCGGGCAAAGAACCTGGCGCCGCGCCAGTCGGGCTTCAGCTCGACAAGGCTCGGCCGGCGCACACGGCCGGCCAGCACGATGTCCCGCGCGCCGGCGGCGCGCAGCGCATCGAGCATGGTGCCGGCCGCTCCCAGGCGTACCCAGAGATCGACGTGCCGGCCAATGCCGTCCGGCTCCGCGTGCCCTTCGAGGCCAAGCACGAAGGCCTCGCGGCCGACCGAGCGGCAGGCTTCGAGCAGCCGTACCGGCAGGTCGCCGCCGCCCGCGATGATTCCGAGCTTAGGAAGCATTCTCCACGCGGGGCTGGCAGATCGGGCGGGACGCTTCCGCGCGGATGAAGGACAGGATGTCGCCGACCACGGGCTGATCGCCGAACTCCTCGCCGACCTGCTCGATCCGCTCCGCCAGCGTGCCATCGGCGGCGAACAGGGCCTTGTAGGCCGCCCGCAGGGTGCGGATCGCCTCTTTATCGAACCCGCGGCGCTGGAGGCCGACCAGGTTCAGGCCATTGAGGCGGGCGCGGTCGCCCATGACGAGACCGAACGGGATGACGTCCTGCTCGACGCCCGACATGCCGCCGATCATGGCATGCGCGCCGATACGGACGAACTGGTGGACCGCCGACAGGCCGCCCAGGATCGCGTGGTCGCCAACGCGAACATGACCGCCGAGCGTCGCGTTGTTGGCAAGGATGACGTTGTTGCCGACGATGCAGTCATGCGCGACGTGGGACGCCATCATGAACAGGCAATTGTCGCCGACCTTCGTCACCATGCCGCCGCCTTCGGTGCCCGGATTCATGGTGACGTGCTCACGGATGCGGTTGTTGGCGCCGATGATCAGTTCGGACGGCTCGCCATGGTATTTCAGATCCTGGGGCGCATGGCCTATCGACGCGAACGGAAAGATCTGGGTGCCAGGGCCGATCCGGGTCCTGCCCTCGACGACCACGTGCGAGTGGAGCCGGACGCCATCCTCCAACACCACATCGGGACCGACCACGCAGAACGGGCCGATGACAACGGAAGAGCCGATCCGGGCCGCCGGATCGACGATCGCGTGGGGGTGGATGGTTTCGGTCATACTGCCTGCTCACTCATCCAGGATCATGGCGGCGAAAGTCGCTTCGGCGCAGAGCGCCCCGTTCACCTTGGCCTCGCCCTTGAATTTCCAGACGTTGCGCCGGTGCTGAATCTTGCTGACATGGATGTAGACCGTGTCGCCCGGCGTCACCGGCCGGCGGAAACGGGCATCGTCGATCGACATGAAGTAGACCAGCTTGCCTTCCGACGCGGCGCCCAGCGTGTGGACGACCAGCACGCCCGCCGTCTGGGCCATGGCTTCGACGATCAGGACGCCCGGCATCACCGGCCGCTGAGGAAAATGCCCCTGAAAGAAATGCTCGTTGATCGACACGTTCTTGATGCCGACGGCGCTGACATTGGCGATGGCATCCGTGATCCGATCGATCATCAGCATAGGATAGCGGTGCGGGATCATTTCCATGATACGCAGGATATCGATATCTATGCCTGGGGCGTTTTCCGCCGTCTTGTTCTCAGATGTGACTTCCATAACTATTCTTCCTTGAGGCGGGACCGCTTCCCGCGGGTCAGGTTTCCCAGGATCGTGACCTGACGGAACCATTGCTTCATGGGAACCGCCGGGGACCCTCCGACCTCGGCTCCCGCCGGCACATCGCGCATGACGCCGGACTGGCCCGCGATACGAGCACCTGCGCCAATCTTGAGGTGCCCGGCGATGCCGGCCTGCGCCGCCAGCACGACATGGTGATCAAGCCTCGTACTTCCGGAGATACCGGACTGCGCGACGATGACGCATCCCGGCCCCATGGTCACGTTGTGCCCGATCTGGACCAGATTATCAATCATCGACCCGCGCCCGATCACGGTGTCGGGTCCGGCGCCGCGATCAATGGTCGAGTTGGAGCCGACCTCGACATCGTCCTCGATGATCACGCGGCCAAGCTGGGGAACGCGGACGAAACCTGTCGGGTCCATGGCAAAGCCGAAGCCGTCCGTTCCGATCCGCACTCCCGGATAGATGTTGACACGGCTGCCGATCAGACAGTGGCTGACCGATGCGCAGGCGCCGATGGTGGTGTCGTCACCGATCTCGACCCGTTCGCCGACGACGGCATTGGAGGCGATCCGGCATCGCGCGCCGATCCGGGCGCCGGCGCCGACCACGGCCCCGGCCGCGACTTCCGTCCCCTCGCCGATCACGGCGGTCGGATCGACGATGGCGCCGGCGGCGATGCCGGAACGGGGAACCGGCTGAGGATAGAATGCCTGCGCCACAAGGGCATAGGCGGTGTAGGGCTTGCGGGTCACCAGCAGCGCCATGCCTTGGGGAGCGCGCGAAGCGACGTCCGGATGGACAAGACAAGCTCCGGCCCGGCTGGCCTGGAAAGCCTCTACGTATTTCTTGTTGTCAAGGAAGCTGACATCGGTCGGGCCAGCGGCGTCGAGAGGAGCCACGTCGGTAAATACCGTGTCCGGGTCCGTGCCAGGACCTATCTCCGCACCGGCTATCGAAGCCAGCTTCTGGAGCGTGAAGGGTCCCGCAACGGTGAAAAAGCGAGGATCCGGCATGGCCCCCTTCTTTGTGAGGTTTTCGATGGTTGCCTTTGCCCCGAATGCATGCCCTGGGTCAAGTCAACTCTTGGGTACCGTTACCGGAACCGTCGGCAATTTCCTGTTCACCCGCTCAAGCACGGCCGATGTCAGGTCCAGGGACTTCTCCGCGAGCACGACCTGCTGCTTGGCCAGAACGAGCGTCGCCTTCTGCTCTCCAGCCACTTCGGTCACGATCTGGAGAACGGTGTCCCGGACCTTGGTCATGGACTCGTTGAACGCCTGATCCAGGACGCGCTTGCGCGCCTGGACGGTACGCTGGACATCGGCGACCTGCTGCTCGAATTCCCGCCGCTTCTGCGCGAAATCGTCGGGAGACAGGACGGAGCGCTGCCGGTTCAACTCCTGCTCGACCGCGCGAAGCCTGTCCTCCTGCTTGGAGATCTCGTTCTGATAGGTTTCGCGCTGTGCTTCGAGCTGCTTCTGAATGTTCCTGGACGCAGCGGCCTCCTGGAGAATGAACTGAACGTCCACGACGGCGACGACCGACGCCGGAAGCTCGGCCAAGGCATTGCGCGGCTGCCCCGCCATAAGGCAGATAGCCGTTGCAATTCCTGCCAGACCCAGGGCGAACCGGCGCCGGAGCGGACGTTCAGGCAACATCGATCAGAACCGCGTTCCGAAGCTGAAACGGAACTCTTCAACCTTGTCGTAATCTTCCTTGATGATCGGGAAGGCCAGATCGACACGGATCGGGCCGAGCGGCGACCGCCAGGAAATACCGACGCCGGCGGCTACGCGAAGGGAGTTGTCATCGACAAGCCGCTCAGCACCGATCGGGGTCGCGTCCACTTCGCTTAGAGTGCCGATATCCGTAAAGGTATGACCGGTAACCCCGAATTCGTCCGGTAGACCAATCGGGAAGGCCAATTCGGCGCTGGCACGGGCGAACCGGTTGCCGCCGAGGGAGTCGTCGCTGTTCAGCTCGCGCGGACCAACGCCAGCCGGCGCGAAGCCGCGCAGGCTGTCGCCGCCCAGGAAGAAGCGGTCGGAAATCGCGACGTCCTCGCCGAAGCCGACGATATAGCCGACTTCGCCCAGGAAGCTCAGCACGGTACCTTCGGTGACCGGGAAGTAGACGCCGGCTCCCAATCGGTTACGGGAGAAATGGGCGTCGCCGCCAAGACCCGCGATTTCGTTGTTGAGCCGGATGAAGTAGCCCTCGGTCGGATTGATGCGACTGTCGCGCGCGTCGTACATCAGTTCCTGGCCGACCAGGGAGACGATCCGGGTACCCTGCTGCTCACGGATGAAGCGGGACGCGTCGGCGGCGACGTTCTCGATCTCCGTTTGCTGAAGCGTGTAGTTGAGGCGCTGCCTCAACCGTTCGGTCAGCGGATAGCCCAGGCGGAAGCCGATGCCGGTGTTGGCCTCGTCGTAGGAGCTTTCGTCCTGGTTGTCACGGGTGATGCGGAAGAGATCCACACCCGCCGCCAGATCGCGCTCGAGGAAGTACGGCTCGGTGAAGCTGAGGTCGAACTCCTGGGTGCGCCCCGAAACCGTCGCGGAGAACCGCAGGTCCTGGCCGCGACCCAGCAGATTACGCTCCCGGATGCCGAAATTCGCCAGCGGGCCGTCGATGGTCGAGAAGCCGGCGCCGATCTCGATTTCACCGGTGGACTGCTCCTGCACGTCGACCTGGATGACCGAGCGGTCCGGCTGAGCGCTTTCGGCGGTCGTGATGTTGACGCGTTCGAAGAAGCCGAGGTCGCGGATACGGCGCTCCGAGCGGCGCAGCTTGGACGTATTGAACGGATCGCCCTCGACCAGAAGCATCTCGCGCCGGATCACCTTGTCCAGCGTGCGGACGTTGCCGGTGATGTCGATCCGATCCACGAAGACCCGCGGTCCCTCGCCGATGTCATAGACGACGTCGATGATCCTCTGCTCGCGATTGCGCACGATGCGCGGCTGGATATCGACGAAGGCGTACTGAAGATCACCGACCGCGTTGGTCAGGTTGGTGATCGAAGTCTCGACCTCTTCGGCATTGTACCAATCGCCCTCTTCCGTGGTCAGGCGGTCCCGCAGCAGGTCCGGGTTCAGATCGCGAAGTTCGGTTTCCACGCCGATCTTGCCGAACTTATAGCGCTCGCCCTCCTCCACCGTGAAGGTGATGAAGAAGCCGTCACGGTCCGGGGTCAGTTCGGCGACGGCGGAAACGACGCGGAAGTCGGCGTAGCCGCGCGACAGATAGAAACGGCGAAGCTTGTCGCGGTCGAATGTCAGGCGGTCGGGGTCATAGGTATCGTCGGTCGTCAGGAAGCGGTACCAGCGCGACTCGCGGGTCTGGATCTCCTCCCGCAGCTTGCTGTCGCTGAACATCTCGTTGCCGACGAAGTTGATCTTGCGGACGCCGGTACGGGCGCCCTCGTCGATCTCGAACACCAGATCGACCCGGTTCTGGTCGAGCTGGATGACCTTCGGCTCGACCGTCGCGGCAAACCGGCCACTGCGGCGATAGACCTCCAGCAAGCGCTGCACGTCGTTCTGGACGCGCGTCCGCGTGTAGACCACACGGGGACGAAGCTGGACCTCGCGCTCCAGATCGGCATCCTCGATTCGCTTGTTACCCTCGAAGGCGATCCGGTTGATGATCGGGTTCTCGACGACATTGACGACCAATGTATTGCCGTCGCGGCGCAGGGTCACGTCGGCGAACAGGCCGGTGGCGAACAGCGCCTTCAGCGAGTCGTCGATCCGTTGCGGGTTGAACGGGTCCCCCTGCTTGACGACCAGATACGAGCGGACGGTCGCCGGCTCGATCCGCTGAGTGCCTTCGACCCGGATGCCCGCAATGTTGCCGCCTGAAAAATTGGCCTGCGCCACCGTCGTCGGCTGCCCTTGACCAAGCCCCTGAGCCAGCGCAATCGCGGATGTCGCCGTGGTCGCGCACGCAGCCAGCAGGCAGGCCGCCATAAACCTGTTCAGCCCCAACTCAGACCCCCAATAAAACTTCTTATCCCGTCAGGAAATCAGATCACGGAAAAAATCGACGACACGAAGATGCACCAGGTCGTTCCACGTCGCGAACACCATCAAGGTAAGCACCAGCGCCAGCCCAATCCGAAAGCCATACTCCTGAGCCCTATCGCCGAGGGGCTTACCACGGATCGCCTCAACGGCATAGAACAACAAGTGGCCGCCGTCCAGCATCGGGATGGGGAAAAGGTTTATCAGCCCCAGATTGACCGACAGAATGGCCATGAACCATATCAGCGCCACGATGCCGCTTTGCGCCACTTCGCCCGACATCTGGGCGATTCTCAACGGTCCACCCAGTTCCTCGGTGCCGCGCGACCCGCCGATCATCTGTCCGACGGCGCCCAATGTGCCGACCGTCAGATTGACGGTTTCGCGTCCGGCCTGCCAGAGGGCGGTCAACGGATCGTGCCGGCGGTATTCCATGCCGGCACGGCCGATACCAAGAAGGCCAATGGTGTGGGAATTGCCCATACGGTCGGTAACTGTGGTCACCTGCGGCGTCACGCTGATCGGAAGCCGCTGACCGTCGCGCTGTACGACAAGTGCCAGCGGGGTGCCCTGATTGAAGCGGACGATCTGCTGGACTTCCTCGAACCGTTCGATCGCCTGGCCGTCCACCTCGACGATGACGTCGCCCGGCAGCATGCCGGCCTGGGCAGCGGCGCTCTCCGGTTGAACGGAACCGATGTCTGCCGGCGTGAAGGGCTGGCCGTAGATCGAGAAAAGCAGCGTCAGGCCAATGATCGCGAACAGGAAGTTGGCGATCGGACCGGCCGCAACGATGGCCGCGCGCTGGCCGAGGCGCTTATGGAAGAACGAAACTTCCCTTTCCGCAGCCGTCATCGAACGGACGGCGCCGCTGGGAGTGCTGGCGGCATCGGCATCGCCGAACATCTTGACATAGCCGCCGAGCGGTATGGCGCTGATCTTCCACCGGGTACCGGCCCGGTCGGTACGCCCGAACAACTCCGGTCCGAAGCCGATCGAGAAGGTTTCGATCCGCACCCCGTTGCGCCGCGCTACCCAGTAGTGCCCCAACTCGTGAACGAACACGAGGACGGTCAACACGACCAGGAAAGGGATGACATAGGTCCACAGACCGCTGAGGAATTCCATTGGTTCTCCAACCGCCCGCAGTTCAGGTTTCGTCGTTTCGCAGGGCCACGATCATAGCCGCTTCACGCCGGGCTTCCGCATCGATATGGCGCACCGTATCAAGATTATCGAGGCGGGAATAAGGCAGCTTCGCAAGCGTGCCCTCGACCACGGCTTCGATATCCAGAAAGCCTATCCGGCCATCGAGAAAGCCTTGGACAGCCACTTCGTTCGCCGCGTTCAAAATTGTAGGAGTGCCCCCACCGCTTTGCAAGGCGTGGCGGGCGAGACGCAGTGCCGGGAAACGAACGGGATCGGGCGCCTCGAAGGTCAGGGCGCCGGAGCTCAGCAAGTCGAGCCGTGCCGCCGGCGCTTCGATACGTTCCGGCCAGCCGAGCGCGAAAGCGATCGGCGTGCGCATGTCGGGCGTCCCCAGCTGGGCAAGGACCGAGCCGTCGACGTATTCGACCATGCTATGAACGACGGACTGAGGATGGACCAGGACATCGATGCGGTCTTCTGGTAGAGCGAACAGGAAGTGCGCCTCGATGATCTCGAGGCCCTTGTTCATCATCGTAGCGCTATCGACCGATATCTTGGCACCCATGCGCCATGTCGGATGGGCGCAGGCCTGGGCCGGCGAGGCGGCAGCCATGGTTGCCCGGTCAGCCTGCCGGAACGGTCCGCCCGACGCGGTGAGCATCAATCGGCGAACGGATTCGCGCCGCTCGAAGTCGAAGACCTGGAAGATCGCGTTGTGTTCGCTGTCCACCGGCAGCAACGTGGCGCCACTGTCCCGCACGAGGTCCATCATCAGCGGACCCGCGCAGACAAGGCATTCCTTGTTGGCGAATGCGACGATGGCGCCCCGGCGCGCGGCGGCGAGCGTCGGCTCCAGGCCGGCGGCACCGACGATCGCGGCCATGACCCAGCCGGCGGGCCGCTGAGCCGCCTCGACGACAGCCTCCGCTCCCGCGGCAACTTCGATCCCGGTGCCGGCAAGCGCATCGCGGAGCGGCTCATACCCTGCGGGATCGGCGATCACCGCCAGTTTTGGACGCAAGGCCCGCGCTTGCTCGGCCAAGTGAGAGACGTTGCGCCCGGCGGTGAGCGCCTCCACCACATAAGCGTCCGGGTCGCGCGCTATCAGTTCCACCGTGTTGCGTCCGACCGATCCGGTCGATCCAAGAACCGTCACATGCCGGGGTTGGTCCGGCTGGATAGCTTTTTGGGCGGCGACTACCACCATTCGAGAACTTTCCCCAGGGTCGCGTGGAACAGCGCAAAGACCGGCGCTGCGACAATAAGCCCGTCCACGCGGTCAAGCAAACCGCCATGTCCGGGGATGAGGTGGCCGCTGTCCTTCTTATCGAAGTACCGCTTGACGCCCGACTCGAAAAAGTCGCCAACTTGGCTTACCACGGCCAGGATCGCCGCCAGCAATGCGGCAAACCCTGGCCGCGCCGCACCATAGGCTACCGCGACGCCCGCGCCGAAAGCTGCCGCGCTGATCATGCCGCCGATCAACCCGGCCCAGGTCTTCTTCGGGCTGATCCGAGGCGCCAGCTTCGGTCCGCCGATCGTCCGTCCGGCGGCGTAAGCACCGATGTCGGTCGCCCATACGGCGAAAAGTAGATATATCAGGAGACCCAGCCCGTCTTCCGCGATGCCACGCACCCAGAGCAGGGAAATACTGCCGAAGACGATATACGGGATACCGAAAGCCAGAAGTCTGCGATGCTGCGCATGATCCAGCGTTGCGACGGCGAACAATCCAACCGTGAGCAGGGCCGCAAGCGCCAGGGAGACTTCGACGCCCGCGACGAAGTCCGCCACCAGGACAGCGCCGACCGCAGTGATCGCCAGCGTGGCAATCATAAGCGACCGTTCGGGCTCAACCAGACGCACCCACTCGGCGGCCGCGAGTAGAGCAAACGACAGCATCAGGAGCTGGAAGATCCAGCCCCCGAAATAGACTGCCAACAGGACTAGGGGTCCGAGAACCAGCGCCGAGAGGAACCGGGTGCGGAGATCCCCGGCTCTACCGCGTCCCGACGGCGCCGTACCGCCGGTCGCGCCGGTTGAATTCTCGGATTGCATCTTCCAGATCGCGCTTCGTGAAGTCGGGCCACAGCGTATCGACGAAGACCAATTCGGTATAGGCCGATTGCCACAGCAGAAAATTGCTGATCCGCTGCTCTCCGCTGGTCCGGACCAGCAGGTCCGGATCGGGAACATCGCGTGTCAGCAGGCGGGCGGAGAAGCTTTCCTCGGTGATCTCCTCAGGGCTCAGCCGCCCCTCCAGGGCATCGCGCACCATCTGACGGGTGGCTTCCACGATTTCCTGCCGCGCTCCGTAACTCAGCGCGATGATCAGATTCAGTTCGGTATTGTTCCGCGTAAGCTCTTCGGCTTTCTCGATCATCGTGACGATGTCGCCGGATAGCTTCGCGCGGTCGCCGATCACACGCAGGCGGACGCCGTTCTTGTGCAGTTCGGCGATCTCGCTGCGCAGATAGAAGCGCAGCAACTGCATGAGGTCGAAGACCTCACCCTCTGGCCGCCGCCAGTTTTCCGACGAAAAGCCGAACATGGTGAGATATGGGACACCAAGTTCCCTGGCGGCCTCGACGGTACGTCGGACAGCCTCGACACCTTTCCGGTGGCCAGCGGTACGCGGCAAGCCGCGGGCCTTCGCCCACCGGCCATTGCCGTCCATGATTATGGCGACATGCTTCGGAGGCGCGTACGGCACGGTCGAAATCTCCTGCATCGAGATCAGACCTGCATGATCTCTTTTTCTTTGGCCGTCAGCGCTTCGTCAATCTTCTTGATGTGGGCGTCTGTCATCGACTGGACCTCTTCGGCCCAGGTCTTGTGCTCATCCTGACTGATATCGCCGCCCTTTTCCATACGCTTCAGCATATCCATGCCATCACGCCGCACATTGCGGACGGCGACACGAGCCTGCTCGGCGTATCGCGACGCAACCTTGGACAACTCGGTCCGGCGCTCCTGATTCAGGTCGGGGATCGGAACACGTACGTTCTGGCCGTCGGTCTGCGGGTTCAGTCCAAGGCCGCCGTCGCGGATGGCCTTCTCCACCGCCTTGACCATGCCGCGATCCCAAACCTGGACGGTGATCAGCCGTGCCTCGGGCACACTGATGGTGCCGACTTGGTTGAGCGGCATCTGCTGGCCATAAGCTTCGACGGTGATCGGCTCCAGCAGGCTGGCGGAGGCGCGTCCGGTACGCAGCCCACCGAACTCCTTACGCAGCGCTTCCAAGGCGCCGTCCATGCGGCGGCTCAGATCGTCAATATCAGGGTCGGCCACTTTAGTTCAGCCCTCTTCCGTGATGATCGTGAACTTGCCGCGCCCTGCCATCACTTCGGCGAAGGCTCCGGCCGTATGGATCGAGAACACCAGGATTGGAATTTTATTCTCCCGCGCCAGAGAAATGGCGGAAGCATCCATGACCTGAAGGTCCTTAGCCAGCACTTCCAGGTGGGTCAATGACTCGAAGCGCTGCGCAGATGGGTCCTTGTTGGGATCGGCGGAGTATACGCCGTCGACCTTGGTCCCCTTGAGCAAAGCGTCGCAGCCCATTTCGGAAGCACGAAGCGCCGCAGCGGTATCGGTAGTGAAGAACGGATTGCCGGTACCGGCGCCGAAGATCACGACGCGCCCTTTTTCCATATGGCGGACCGCGCGCCGCCGGATATAGGGCTCGCAGACGCTGGCCATCGGAATAGCCGACTGCACGCGCGTCTGGACGCCCCGGCGTTCCAGCGCACTCTGCATCGCCAGCGCGTTGATGACGGTAGCAAGCATGCCCATGTAGTCGGCCGTCGCGCGCTCCATCCCGGTCGCGGCGCCGGAAACGCCGCGAAAGATATTACCGCCGCCGATCACCAGGCAAACCTGGACCCCCATGCCGACGACCGACTTGACCTCGTCAGCGACGCGATCGACGATCTCGGGGTCGAGCCCGTATTCCCGATTGCCCATCAGCGCCTCGCCGGAAATCTTCAGCAGGACGCGACCATACCGGGCGTTGGTGGGCATCGCCCCCTCCATCGCAGCCATCGACACAAACCCTCAGAAACAGCTTCGATCCGCCGGCGGGATACAGGCGAAACCCATCTCCCGACGACGGTGACAGTAGCCGTCAGCCTTAGCGGCCGACATTCGCCTGTGCAGCGACCTCGGCGGCAAAGTCGGACTGCTCCTTCTCGATGCCTTCGCCCAGGACGAACCGCTTGAAACCCACGACCTTGATCGGGGCGCCGATTTCCTTGGCGAAATTCTCGACTACCTTACGAACCTTGTTCTCGCCGTCGATCACGTAGACCTGCTCGAGCAGGACCACTTCCTCGTAGTACTTGCGCAGGCGGCCTTCGACCATCTTGGCGATGATCTCTTCCGGCTTGCCGCTGGCACGAGCCTGCTCGGCCAGAACGCTACGCTCCCGGTCGAGCGCCGACGAGTCCACATCCTCGATGTTGAGGGCTTCCGGACGGGCAGCGGCAATGTGCATGGCAATCTGCTTGCCGAGTTCCAGCAACCGGTCGCGGTCGCCGGTCGACTCCAGCCCGACCAGCACGCCGATCTTGCCAAGGTTAGGGGCCAGAGCATTGTGGACGTAGCTGGCGACGGCACCCGAACCGACTTCGATGCGGGCGATACGGCGCAGGTTCATATTCTCGCCGATCGTGGCGACCATATGAGTGACTTCCTCGCCGATGGTGCGCCCGGTTTCCGGATACTGAGCCTGCTGAAGGGTATCCAGATCACCGTTACCGGTAAGGGCCTGACGGGCAACTTCGTTGGCGAAAGCTTGGAAGCGCTCGTTGCGGGCGACGAAGTCGGTTTCGGAATTCACTTCGACCACCGCGCCGACGGTGTCGGAGGTAGCGACGGCGACAAGCCCCTCGGCTGCGACGCGGCCGGCCTTCTTGGCGGCGGCGGCAAGACCCTTCTTGCGCAGCCAGTCGACGGCACCTTCAAGGTCGCCGGACGTCTCCGTCAGCGCCTTCTTGCAGTCCATCATACCGGCGCCGGTCTTTTCGCGCAGCTCCTTGACGAGCGAGGCTGTGATTTCGGCCATCTTCGGTCTCTTCCTGAATGATCGGTCTTATCAGTTCACCAAAATAATCGACAACCGGACGCGGAGGCCGCGTCCGGTTGTCCGCTCAGGCGAATTAGGCCTGGGCGCCTTCCGACACGGGCGCCGCCGCGTCGCCCTCGGCGACCGGAGCAACTTCCTCGTCCGCCGGCAGTTCTTCCTCGACACCTTCTTCCTGCTCGCCAACATCGATGCCGGACGCGATCATCTCGGCCTGGAGACCGTCGAGGACGGAACCGGCGATCAGATCGCAGTAGGTGTCGATGGCACGCAGAGCGTCGTCATTGCCCGGAATCGGGAAGGCGACGCCGTCGGGATCGGAGTTGCTGTCGATGACCGCTACGACGGGAATGCCCAGCTTGTTGGCTTCCTGAACCGCGATCGACTCCTTATTGGTGTCGATGATGAACAGGATGTCCGGCAGGCCGCCCATCTCCTTGATGCCGCCCAGCGCCCGCTCCAGCTTGTCGCGCTCGCGCGTCAACTGGAGAGTCTCCTTCTTGGTCAGGCCGATATTGGTGTCCTGGAGCCGCTCTTCCATTTCGCGCAGGCGCTTGATCGACTGGGAAATGGTCTTCCAGTTGGTCAGCATGCCGCCGAGCCAGCGATGGTTGACATAGTACTGACCGCAACGCGAAGCGGCGTCGGCAACCTTCTCCTGAGCCTGACGCTTGGTGCCGACGAACAGCACGCGGCCACCGCCCGCCACCACGTCGCGAACCGCGGTCATGGCGCGGTGCAGCATGGGGACGCTCTGCTCGAGGTCGATGATGTGAACGCCGTTCCGCACGCCGAAAATATACGGCTGCATCTTCGGGTTCCAGCGACGGGTGTGGTGGCCGAAGTGGACGCCGGCTTCCAGGAGCTGGCGCATGGTGAATGAAGGCATCGGCATGGAAAAACAGTCCTTTTCCGGTTACTCCGCCGCGGGCGTGGTCCGCACCATGCGAACACCGGAGCGGGCCACCGGCGAATGTGCCGAAGGACCGCAAGCCCGCGTGAGGTTTTGCGACGCGCGATAGATAGCCCGCCGCCTGCCGTTTGGCAACCTCCGTCATTCGTGGATACCGATGCGGATCAGCAGCCGATTTTCCGATTCGCGACGTCCTGGCAGCGTGAAATGGTTTCGGCCCTAACTGTCATTATCCATGTCGTCCGCTAAACGCTTATGGTTGCCAATGTCATCGGCAAATACATACCAATGCGTTTAAAGAAGACATATGGCAGCATGTGCAAATATCCAAGTATTCATTTTTATAGTTTCTTCAGTCCAAATATGTCGTATTTGATTTCTTTGCATTGAAATTGAAACGCTTTTGAGCCAAAACGATTTGGTCCACAGCCGGACCGTCCTATGGACAAGAAGTAGACAAGAATTATACCGCCGGAACACGAGTTTCGGTGACCGGAAGAGATTTGCCAAAAGATAAGGAAGAAGACTATGTCCTATGCATCCGAGTATCGCATTGGCTTCGGGGCCGAGCTTGACGTCAGTAAGCTTTTCGTTCACGTCGACGATACTGAGAACTTCGACGAAAGCAGCTTCGCGCCGGTTGCCGAGCGGTTCAACAAGTATGGCGTTGCCGTTCTCGTCTGTAAGGAACGGCCGGAACCGCGCGTCAACAGCGTCGCTCTCAAACAGTATTTCGGCAACGTGATCCTGCATGACCGCGCCGACGAGGATGGTATCGTTCCGATCGACCCGACCGATCCGATCCCCGGCTATCTCGGTTCCACCTGCGCCGATCATCCGCCGCACACCGACGGCGCCTTTTCGCTGGAGCCTGAGCAGGTGCTGACCCTGCAATGCGTGGTGGCTACCACGGATGGCGGCATGACCCAACTGGTCAGCGGCGACTCGGCCTATGACTACATGGCGCGCAAGCACCCGAAGCTGTTGCCGGCGCTGTTCCGTCCCGATGCGATGAGCATTCAGCGGACCGGCATCCGCTGCCTCCGCCCGATCTTCAACTGGGTCGGCGGCCGGGTGCAGATGGTCTACCGCGAGGATGACGTGGCCGCCACCCTCATCCACCCCGAATCGGCCGAGGCGTTTTCGGTGCTGCGTGAGTTCATCATCGATCCGGACAACATCGTCGAGTTCCGGCTTCAGCCCGACTGGATCGTCGTGCTCGACAACCTTCGTCTGCTGCACGGCCGCACGGCGTTCCCGACCAGCCAGGCACGCCGCATGAACCGGTTGAACTTCGATGGGACTGGCCCCTTCGGCCGCTATCTGAGCTTCGGCATTATCCCGGCCTTCAGCGAACTCGCGGAAGCCGCCTGAATCATGAGTGCCCGACGGCATCCGCCGCCGGGCACTCATGAAAGTTCGGATCGGTCTGCATGATGGTCATAAGTCGACGATCATGCAGGCTTCATCCGGCAGGCTTCATCCGAAGGAGCATGACTCTTAGAGCACCTATCATAACCCAGCCCGCAAACACCTAAACCATTGATTTTGCTAGATTTAAGCAGGTTTTGATAGGCACTCTTAGGTGAAGC
>DASQKT010000616.1:0-7908 GCA_035630415.1 Skermanella sp. | reverse complement strand
GGATAGCGGCATGCGGAAAGTCTAAAACATGCTGGCCACAAAAAAGTTCAATAACAAAAAATAGTTGGCTCTCCCGAGGAGGAAATCATGCATCGCCTTATGAATTCCTTCGACCGAACTCCACACTGACCTTCCTGACGTAACCTCACAAGTGAAACACCAGCGAGACGCGCCTTTCGTATTCGGGCGCGGCGCAGCGATTGAGTTATTGGAGATCGATGATGAATAATCCGAAGCCCGAACCCTCCCTGGACGACTTGCTGAACGATCCGATCCTGCACGCCTTGTTGGCGCGGGACGGCTTGAAGGTCGAAGAAGTCCGGCAATTCCTTGAAGAGATGAAGCACCGCCTGCGGCCGGCCCGCCGTAAAGCCGCCTGAAAGGACGCCGCCGCCCCGCTCTCCGCTACCTCCAATGCGCGAAAAGTTTTTCGCCTCCGAACGCTGAAAAATGAGAACAAAGATAGTACATAAGGGCATATTCGGAATTTGGGAACGTTGTTATGTCCACACCTCCGTTGAGGCTGGTTGAATCCGCACAGGACCGGAACAAGGCGCTCGATGCGGCGCTGACTCAGATCGAGCGCGCCTTCGGCAAGGGCGCCATCATGAAGCTCGGCGGCGGCGGCGAGATGCCGGCGGTGGAAGCGATCTCCACCGGGTCGCTCGGGCTCGACATCGCGCTTGGCATCGGCGGCGTGCCGAAGGGCCGCATCATCGAAGTCTACGGCCCGGAAAGCTCCGGCAAGACCACCCTGACGCTGCATGTCATAGCCCAGGCCCAGAAAGCGGGTGGCACCTGCGCCTTCGTCGATGCCGAACACGCGCTCGACCCCGGCTACGCCCGCAAGCTGGGCGTCGATATCGACGAGCTGCTGATCTCCCAGCCGGATGCAGGGGAACAGGCGCTGGAGATCACCGATACGCTGGTCCGCTCCGGCGCCATCGACGTCCTTGTCATCGACAGCGTCGCGGCCCTGGTGCCGCGAGCCGAGCTGGAAGGCGAGATGGGCGACAGCCATGTCGGCCGCCATGCCCGGCTGATGAGCCAGGCGCTCCGCAAGCTGACCGGCTCGATCTCCCGGTCGAACTGCACGGTCATCTTCATCAACCAGATCCGCCTGAAGATCGGCGTGATGTTCGGCAATCCGGAAACCACGACCGGCGGCAACGCGCTGAAGTTCTACGCCTCGCAGCGACTCGACATCCGGCGGATCGGCGCCATCAAGGACAAGGACACCGTGGTCGGCAACCAGACCCGCGTCAAGGTGGTCAAGAACAAGATGGCCCCGCCGTTCCGCGTGGTCGAGTTCGACATCATGTACGGCGAGGGGATCTCGAAGACCGGCGAGCTGCTGGATCTGGGTGTCCAGGCCGGCATCGTCGAAAAGTCGGGCTCCTGGTTCAGCTACGGCAGCCAGCGCATCGGGCAGGGCAAGGAGAACGCCAAGGGCTTCCTGATGCAGAACCCGGAGATCGCCGACGCGATCGAGGCGAAGATCCGCGAGAATGCCGGCCTCGTCGCCAATGCGATGATGGGGTCTCCGGACAGCGACGGCGAATCCGCCGACGCCTCCGAAGACTGACCGGCCCTTTACCGAAAACGGCTTAGCGCGGCGGCCAGTCGCAGGCCGCCGCCAGCTTGTCACGCACGGGTCCGAAATCCTTCAAATGGAATTCGGCGTCGTGCGTGACGGCATTCCTGTCGCGTACCCGTACCGACAGGACGCCGCCATCCGGCAGCGATTTCAGGAAACCCACGGCATCGCCCGTGAGGGCGGCATCGACCGAACTGCTCAGCTCGTCCCAGCCCTTTTCCACGCCGCGCCTCTCGATCCAGCGGCGTTCGACCGAACGGGACCTCAGGGCCTCCGGGCTGATGGTGAAATACTCTACCGGAAAGCTCGCCCCCGCCGGGAAGCGGACGAAGTCCGGGATGACGAACAGCGCTTCGGTCCGGCCCTGCCGGCAGTGCAGGGAAAACGACATCCCCCAGTTTCCCGGCGACGGGCTGGAAGCCACCGTGGCGCTGACCTGCGGGCTGTAGTCCACGGGAGATCGGGTTTCGCTGATAACCCACTCCGGGGCGCCGTGGCCGGCGATATCCTGCGCCAGCGCCCCCTGTCCCGCCACCGTCACCGCCAGCATCAAGGGAAGGATCGCGAACCGTCTCATTTCGGCGAGCCGCCCGTCAGGCCGCTTTCGTCCATGGCGCTGGGACGGTCCAGCCACTCCTGGGCCGAACGGTAGCGCTCCAGCCCCGGCACCTTGGACGCGAGGTTGACGCCCTTCCACTTGGCATCGAAACCCGGCCCCTGAAGCGTCTCCAGCCGGCTGAACAGGCGATCGACGAACCGCTCCATCCTCTTGTGCCGGTCCGAGTTGCGCGGCCAGTTATAGGCGGCAAGGAAGGTCGGGACCGCGATAGTCGGGACCTGACTGCCCTCGGGGACCAGGGCCGGATAGTCCGTCGGCTCCAGCCGCGACGGCAGGTAATAGTCGGCCAGCCTGTCGTCGTATTCGACCGGCAGGAACTTGAACCCGCCTTCCCATCGCCCCTTGAGGAAGGCGTCGACCGGCTTCGAGGTGATGAACACGACGGCATCCATACCGCCCGACTTCATCTGCTCCAGTGCTACCTGATGTGGAATGAAGGTCTTGTTGACGTCGAGGCCGAGGCGCGTGAAGATCAAAGGACCCGAATAGGCCGCCGCAGTGCCCAGGGTGTTGAAATTCACCTTTTTACCTTTGAGATCGTCAAGGGACTGGATCTCCGGCCGGACGAATATGTGAAGTTCGGAAGGAAAGAGGTTCAGGATATACGTGATTTGCTGCTGAATGTTCGGCACCTGCGCCTTGTATTCATCAAGCACGTCCGTATTGATGACCGCCATGTCAACTCCCCGCAGATAAAGCAGGGAATTGACGTTCTCGGTCGGGCCTCTGGTCACGATCGGCAGGACGTGCAGGTTGTCGCCGTCGTCCACCACCCGCGAGATCTCCGACGCCAGACGGAGCGGCGCTCCCTCCAACTGTCCGCCCGCCAGACCGACGGTCCAGGCGTTTATCCTTTCCTTGGGCGACTGAGCGGCCCCTTTCCGGACCGGCGCCGCCATCTCCGTCCCCGAAGCCCCGCCCGGCCGCTGAGCCTGCGCCGACTGCAAGGTCAACGCCCCGAGTAATGCGGCCACCAAAATTCTTACCAGGATCAACATCAGGAAACCCGCATGAAGTGTCAAAAGCCGCTACCTTTCCCGGAAGACGTCGCCATGGAACGGCGCAGTACCTTCCGGAAGTCGGAATGGCTCCACAATATCCATGGATGGTCCCGGTGGATCAGCCGCTATTGCATACTGGTGCGGCAACTATGATGATGGTCGATGGGGTAGGGTAGATGCGGCGACTATACTTTTTCTCTGACCATAAGGCTGATTCCGTACCGGAGTTGCGGGGCGACCCGGTCCGGCGGAGCGTGTAAGCTGAAAGAAAGAAACGCCTGGGAGCGACCATTATGCAATTACCCTTAGCCCGCCGCCGGTTCCTTCATCTGACCGGAGCCGCAGCGGCCTTGGCTCTGCCGGCAGCGACATTGGCCCTTTCGCCCGCTGCGTTGGCCCAGACCCCGGTGACGCTCCGCGTAGGCTATATCCCGATCATCCCGATGACGCAGCTCTTCATCATGGAAGGGGAGGGGTGGACCCGACAGGCCGGCATCGATCTCAAGCTCACCCAGTTCTCGTCCGGTCCCGCCATGGTGCAGGCCCTTGCGTCGGGCAGCCTGGACGTCGTCTATGTCGGTATCGGCCCGGCCATGGTCGCCCGGTCGCGCGGCATCGACATCAAGGTGCTGGCCTCCAACATCATCGATCAGGTCGCCTTCATCGGTCGCGGCCCCTTTGCGGAAACGATGGCAGCCGCCCCGTCGGCGGCGGATGGGTTCCGGCAGTTCTTTGAGAGGGCAGGGCGTCCGGCCAAGATCGCCACCCTGCCGCAGGGCTCGGTGCCCGACACGATCCTCCGCTACTATGTCCGGAACGTCGCCAAGGCCGATCCCGCCCATGTCGAGATCGTCGGCGTCGGGGAGGATCAGGTGCAGCAACTCCTGCTCGCCAGCGCCGTCGAGGGAGCCTCGATCCTGGAACCGGTCCTGACGATCGTCCAGGAGCGCGACCCGACCGCCCGCATCATCGCACCGGCCAACGTCATGCTGCCCCGCCAGCCGGGCGCCGTCCTGGCGGTCCGGGAAACGGTCATCGCCGAACACCGCGACGCCGTCGCCAAGCTGGTCGAACTCCATGTCCGCGCCACCGACTTCGCCAACACGGAATATGACCGCACCGCCAACCACGTCTCCGCCTATATCGGCAAGGGTCTCGTGGACCCCGAGGTGATCGCCAAGGCGCTCCGGTCGCCCAACACCAACCTCGTCGCCAATCCGCACGAGATCATGGAATCCACCGCACTCCTTCAGGATTTCCAGCAGACCACGGGCGCGCAGATCAAGCCGGTCGATCTCAACCAGTTGTTCGACCATAGCTTCTTCGACGCCTTGCCGAAAGCCGGATGATCCCGCAGCGGCAAATGGAAATGCCCTGATCAGGCCTGCTATCGCTGAATGCGGATACCTTCGTTGCGTAGGTCGGTCTAAAGCGAAGCGGCAGCCGACATAGACGCGCCTGCTTGTCGGCTGCCGCTTCGCTTTAGACCGACCTACGGCAGGAGCATCTTCACCGGGCAACTTCTTTTGGCCCTGGTATGAGAACTTCTCCCTGGCAATGTCCTGAAAGGTACTTTTTGTCAGGTTCTTCTTATGTCGGGTTCATCTCATTTCACAAGCCTTTAGGCACCGTGATTCCGCCTAAGCTATTGTTGCATCAGGCAATCCCAACATTAGCACGGTTATTGCAATCGCCGCCGTCGGCCGCCGCCCCGACATGGTCGGGGTGGCGGCAGGGCTGCCGTCCTTTCATCCAACCGTCAAAATACTTCAAGAGTTCTGACGGACTTGCCTGACCGGCCGGCGGCTGTTCAACGGGTAGTTCTGCCCTGAATTGAAAAAGGATTATTATTTTGGCGAACGTAACCTTCAAGTCTCCGGTGATGGCGAAGGACGTCACCCTCTATGCGGTCGCCGGTGACCGTGGAACGCTCCTGGCGCTCGCCAAGGAGCACAAGCTTCCGATCCCCTTCGACTGCGGCGACGGCAATTGCGGCTCCTGCCTTGTCGAGATCAAGCATCTCGGCGCCAACAAGCCCTATGGCCTCGCGCTGACCGAAAAAGAAAAGGAGATGCTGCGCCAGCTCGGCAAGATCACTCCGGCCGAGATCGAGAACGCCGAAACCAACGACATGCCGCCGCGCTACCGGCTGGCCTGCCAGTACTTCGTGCGCGACGAGGACATCGCCGTGATCTTCGCCGGCGACGAAACCCTGCCGAAGGCCCGCCCCGCCCTGTCCACCGCCGTCAAGACCTACAAGGGCGGTCTCGAGATCGCCTCGGTCGAGGAGTTCCTGGGCTACGCCGTCAAGGTCGAGGAGGATGCCGCCATCCACTTCGAAGAGCTGGCGGCCGAAATGGCCAAGGTCGGCAACAAGGAGATCAGCGAGCTTTTCACCCAGCTGGGCGAATATTCGCGTCTGCATCTGGCGGAAGCCCAGAAGCGGGCGGGCTCGGTGGACGTTTCCGGCTTCATGCCCGGCGACCATGTGTGGCCCGATCTGGCGACCCCGGAGCGGACCGCCTTGTGGGCGGGCGACCCGTCGCTGTCGCGGCTCGACGCCCTCAAGGCGGCGCTCCAAGGCGAAAAGCTCGGGTTCGAGTTCTACCTGACCGTCGCCGGTCACACCAAGGACGCCGAGATCGAGGCGCTGGCGAAGGAGTTCGTCAAGGAGGAGAGCGAGCACGTTGCCATCCTCGAGCGCTGGATCGAGCGTGAGGAAGCGGCCCGCAAGCTGGCGCTGGCGTAACGATCCGCTTCGGCGGCTACCGGGCGCGCTCCGTCGCGCCCGGCGTTCCTCATGATGCCCGCACCAAGACAACGTGGAAGCGACTTCCAGCCGCTTTTCGCCTACGGAGCGGAAACCCCGCAGGAAACGGCGACAGAAACGATCCCGGCATTAAAAACTCACTAGCTAAGCAGCATTATTGCTAAATTCGTTACTTGACATTTATCAAGAGACTAAATTTTTCTTGCTGAAAATCGATAATAGTGAGTAAATCGGCTACTTACCGACTGACGATTTGACTTAGGTCAATTTCTTCCCCGGCAACCCCGCTTACCAACAAATAAGACCAAACGAACTCACCTGGGGGGCCATGCCCTCCTGGAATGCGGAAGAGTCATCATGCGTCCGAAACGCCCAGAAGCCTCTCCAGGATCATCCGATGACGTGGTGTATGCGTCCAGGTTCAAAGCCCCGGCAGAAGCCGGGGCCAAGCGCCGGGAAATCACCATGTTCCTCGTCCTCGCCTTCGCGATCTGGCCGATCCTGGCTGTCGCCGTTGTAGGCGGCTACGGGTTCATCGTCTGGATGTTTCAGGCGGTCATGGGGCCTCCCGGCCCGCCGGCCGTCTGATCGCGGATCGGTGACACCCCATGTCCTGCGATACAGTCGATATTGGGCGGAGAAGCCTGCTGCGCGGTCGCGCACGCCCCTCCCGGCCTGCCATCCGGCCTCCGTGGACCGATCAGGACAGCTTCACCTCCCTGTGCATCCGCTGCGGGAAGTGCGGTGAAGCCTGTCCGGAAGGCATCGTCGCCGCCGGCGACGGCGGTTTTCCTGAAATCGACTTCCGGAAGGGCGCCTGCACCTTCTGCGGCGACTGCGCCGCCGCCTGCCCGGCACCGGTATTCGGCGACACCGCCGGCACCCCATGGAACGCCGTCGCGGCGGCCGGCGCTTCCTGCCTCTCGGCACAGGGGATCACCTGCCGCAGTTGCCAGGACGCCTGCGACCAGTCCGCCATCCGCTTCGCGCTCGCCCCCGGCGGCGTCGCCCGCGTCCTTGTCGACGGCCAAGCCTGCACCGGATGCGGCGCCTGCGCAGCCACCTGCCCGGTCGGGGCGATCACCATCCAGTTGCACGCGGGAGACGGATATGCCGCCTAAGTCAAAGTCTGAGACAGAAAAGCAGACTCCACGGGATGGCGAACTGCACATCGCCTCGCTACTCGTGCATTTCCAGCCCTCGATGAGAGAGGCGGTCCACACCGCCATCCTCGCCATGGAAGGCGCGGAAATCCACCTCGCTCAGGACAGCAAGTTGGTGGTCACGGTCGAGGGACCGCACGAGGGCTTCATCGCCGACCGCATGACCGCGATGCACCTGCTCGACGGGGTGCTGTCCGCCGTTCTGGTCTTTCATCAAGTCGAACCCGCCCAAGTCGAGCCCGCCGAACACGAAGCGGCGCCGGTCACCGTCTAAACTTTCAAGTAACAGGGGACCAACCCATGTTGGATCGTCGGGATTTCATCAAGGCGCAGGCCGTGGCCGCAGCAGCCGCAGCGGGCGGCATCAGCGTCCCGGCTCTCGCGCAGTCGTCCATGGTCGCCGGACAGGACGCCAAGCTCAAGTGGTCCAAGGCGCCGTGCCGATTCTGCGGCACCGGCTGCGGCGTGATGGTCGCGACCAAGGAAAACCGCGTCGTCGCGACCCACGGCGACATCAAGGCGGAGGTCAATCGCGGCCTCAACTGCGTCAAGGGCTACTTCCTGTCCAAGATCATGTACGGCGAAGACCGCCTGACCACGCCGCTGCTGCGTATGCGCGACGGCAAATACCATAAGGAGGGCGAGTTCCAGCCCGTTTCCTGGGACCGCGCCTTCGACGAGATGGCCAGCCAGTGGAGACGCGTCATCAAGGAGAAGGGTCCCGACGCCGTCGGGATGTTCGGCTCCGGCCAGTGGAC